>VHDG01000709.1 GCA_016871475.1 Verrucomicrobiota bacterium | reverse complement strand
CCGATGAACTGCCCATATTTGATAACGGGGTCACCCAGAGCCACGTATCGGACGGCCAACTTGTGACCTGGCGGGATGGGTTTGGGAACAAGAAGGGTCCCCGAATCAAACAGGAGGGATTGTCCGGCGGGAATGGCCCGTCGCGCAACCGCCACCGAATCGGCCGGGTGCATCAACGCCGCGAAGTCTTGCCAGCTGGGCATGCGGGCAACCTGCGGCCAAAACGACTCGACGTCGAGATTTGAACGTCATCCACCCGGTTCTTCGCCCGAATCCGAAAGGGCTAGTCCGCCTCTGCGTAGGCTTCCAACAGCTCTCCTTCTTCACATTCGATCACGACACCGAAGGGACGACAGCACACTTCGCAATCAGTGACAAAACGTTGGGACGGAACGCTGACATCCACGACCATGGTGTTTTCCTGGCCGCAGTATGGACAGTTGATGTTCTCACTGTCGCGCATGAGGCGTATTGAACCCCGTGGGCATAGGTTAAGCAAAGCCGTTGTGGCGAACCGGCAGAGTCTGGTGGCGGAGTTTGACGAGGCTCAGAAGCCCCCCTAGGGTTACCCCATGTCAGACGTCACTGCTGCCACAGCCCCTGCCACCCTGCCGCCCGGCGTCCGCACACCGCGGCCCAGGGAGCTCACAGACGCCTTGTCCCGCGAGATCCTTGACCTGAAGAAAAAGCTCAATGCGGTGATCCTCGCGCACAACTACCAGACGGGGGACATCCAGGATGTCGCCGACTACGTGGGTGATTCCCTGGGCCTTGCCCAGCAGGCAGCAAAGACACCCGCGGACGTCATTGTCTTCTGCGGAGTTCACTTCATGGCCGAAACAGCCAAAATCCTCAACCCGGGAAAAATCGTGATCCTCCCGGACAAGGACGCAGGGTGTTCTCTTGAAGAAAGCTGCCCCGGCTCGAAGCTCAAAGCGCTTCAGGACACAAATCCCAATTTTTACACCGTCGCCTACATCAACTGTAGCGCCGAGGTAAAAGCTCTCAGCGACGTCATCTGCACCAGCGGAAACGCTGTTAAAATTGTCCAGTCTGTCCCTGCCGACCGCGATCTGCTGTTTGTCCCTGATGAAAACCTCGGCGCGTGGGTCACGGAACAGACCGGGCGTCCCATGACGCTCTGGAAGGGGAATTGCTACGTGCACGTCGAATGGACCCACGCGAGCATCCTGCGAATCCGACAGCAGTATCCAGGGGCTCCGGTGGTGGCGCATCCTGAGTGCACGAAGGCGGTTCGCATGCTGGCCGACGAGGTGTGTTCGACCGAAAAGATGGTCGCCTACTGCAAGTCGACCGCCGCAAAGGAAATCATCATAGCCACTGAGGCAGGCATGCTTCACCGCCTCCAGAAGGAATGCCCCAACAAGATCTTCATCCCTGCCCCCACCGACAGCTGTCGATGCAATGAGTGCAGGTTCATGAAGATGAACACCCTCGAAAAAGTGCGCGATTGCATGGCGGATCTGCATCCGAGATTGGAACTGCCCCCATCCATCATCGAACGTGCGCGACGCCCCATAGAGCGAATGCTGGAAGTCTCCGCACGCTAGTGCGGCGTCTCACAAATGGCGGGGCATCCCACAGCCGAAGCCCCACCTGCCGCCCTCCTCTGAACTTTTTCCCGGGTGCTCTGTCCAATCTTTCGTGACGAGCACAAGGCCCCACGAGCTTGGAGGCTAAAACGAACAGGATCTCTTAATGTTCACCCGAGGTCCCACAAACCAGACAGCTGCCGCGTTGCAATTGGATGCGGCCACACTGCTCAGAGGACAGACCGACGCGATGGTGCAGTGGCTGGAATCGCTTCGACCGCGGCAGTTTGCATTTCCTGCGTTGATGATCTGTCTCGGCGCGGGGGCTTACGGCTCAGCCATGGGCTTGTGGCGATCCCCTCTGCAGGCAGGTTTCGTCGCCATCAAGTTCCCCCTGGTCATCCTGATCACCTCTGTCTCCACCTCGATGATCAACGGCATGATCGCTCCCCTCCTGGGTGTGAACATTACGCTTCGACAGTGTGCTGGCGCATCGGCGCTTGCACTGGCGATTGCCTCGCTGATCCTGGGTTCTCTCAGTCTCATCGCTGCCTTCCTGACCTGGAATATCCCCCCCTTGGGCGAGCCAACCGCCCAAGCATCGCTCTCTCACAGCTTGCTCAAGCTTTTTCATGTGGCCGCCATCGCGGGAGCAGGAGTGGTCTCTCACCTGCGCCTGTGGCAGCTGTTGTTTCGGTTGTCAGGCAGCCGCCCAGCGACTCTGAGGGTTCTGCTGTGCTGGCTCGGGACGAACCTGTTTGTCGGCAGCCAGCTGACCTGGATTCTGCGACCGTTCATCGGCTCACCCTGGCTCCCGGTGGAGTTTGTCCGTTCCGATGCCTTGAAAGGTAATTTCTACGAAACGGTTCTACACGATTTGCTCAGGCTTTTTTGACGATTTGCTCTACTGCCCCCCCGAACAAAGGTATCCCTATGAGTCAGGCACAAACACCCAGCCAAGCTCCGCCGCTCTCACCGCATCAGTCGTCGCCCCAAGGATCCTCACCGGGCTGGCTGAGACTCCTCGAGGCGCTGTTGCGGCGACCCGAGGATCTCTGGTCTGTGCTCAAGTCCCCAGATGCTCCGAGAGCAATCGTGGCCCTGTTGCTTGGAGCGTTTGGCTGCGCCTTGCTCTATGGCTTGATCGTGGGGTCTTTCTCTGGTGGCACGCAATGGTGGGCCTCTCCATTGAAAATAGCAGGAGGCTTGATGATCTCGGCTGTGATCTGCCTGC
>VHDG01000708.1 GCA_016871475.1 Verrucomicrobiota bacterium | reverse complement strand
AGGCAAGAGTGCCCAGCGTCGAGGTCGACAACAGATTGTCGGACAGAATCCTGGTTCCATTTAGATGAACTGCGATGCCGTCGTCACGGAGGACGAACAGATGAAGTCCTTGATAAACGGAGGGATTCGCGACATCGAAGACCTTGCGGAAGAGCACGCTCGGATTGCGGCCGGTTGCGGAGGCATTGTCGTCATTCACGACCGTGCTCTCGCCGCCCACGCCATATCCCAGTCGAGCAAATCCGAGCTTCCAGTCCTGATCCACAAACGCACTGGTTCTCCAGGAGTCGTCCGGATACTCGGCTCGATCCCAATAACGCCACACATCTCCAGGAGCGATCAGGACATCCACGCCGTTGGCGGCTGGAGCAGGCACCGCGTCGAGTTCGAGGTCGAAGCTCAGATCACCCCTTGCCAAGGCGGTGGGCAAAGCGGATTGATGCACTTCCACCGCTATGACATTGCGGCCGGCCCGAAGATTGGATGCGGATTCGACGCTGGAGATCCATGCGTCCTCACCAGCACCGAAAATGTCCAGCACCGCGGTGGTGTCAGCATCGAAGGTTCGGGGCAGATTACTGGCAGCAATCAAGACGCCGTTCAGATACACAGCCGCACCATCATCACGCAGCAGGCGCAGCTTCAACGACGAGATCAGAGCCGGGTTTGGAACGATGAACGATGTACGGAAATAGGTCGTCACACGAAGCGGTGTAGACGGAATCACAGTCACTTCATCTCCATCGCCATACCCCAGCTGGGTTCGGCCGGAAGGCCAAGCCCGGTCATCCAGCTTGGGATCCGTAAAGTCCACAGGATCGCCGGTGCGTGGCTCGATCGGCAGACGCTGGACCCAGTAGCGCCAAAGGTCCCCGCTGCTGACGAGGCGGATGTCAGAAGATCCAATCGACAACGGAGTACTCACCCGGAAGGTGAATAGAATCGAGTCGGTCAAGCTCCCATCGGACACTCTGACAAGGATGAGGCTTTGCCCGGTGGCTAAGGGTTTGGGAGTGAACCGGAGCCATCGCTTGTTGGGCGTCGTACCAGGAAGGACCTGAATGCCGGAGGCATCAAGCAACGCTCCATTGGCGGATCCCGCAGTGACAACCAGCGAACCCGGCGTATCATCAACATCATTCACTTGCACCTCTATCAGCGGAACAAGTTCACCCAAGGCAACCGTCATCAGTGGGAGCGGCTGAATGGTCGGCGCGTCGTTGACCGGGGTGACGGTGAGCCTGAAACTGCGATGCGTTTCGCTGCTTCCGTCGCTGACTTTGACCGTGATCACCGTCACACCTGTGGCATTCGGCCGTGGTGTGATGCTGACCGTGCGAAGGCGTGTGAGGATGTTGAAACCAAACTTGATGTCCTCGTCCCGGACCACCTGCGAATTGGACGAGAATCCCGTGATGGTCAAAGGTCCGCCGGGGCTCTCGGAATCAGAGGCACTGAATGAGTAGGGTCCTGCAACAGTGTCCTCTGGCGAAGAGACATTTGCCAGTCGACCGACATCAGGAGCATCGGCCATTGCAAGTTCACAGTCGAAGGTGACATCTCCCGAGCTGAATCCACCCAATCCAATCGACCCACGGATACTATTTCCCGCATCGTGGACTTCGACTGCGATGACGCTCGTTCCACCCACGTTCACCTGGCTGTATTCAAGCGGAACGATGGTCCATTCCAGCTCATCAATCCCCCCAACGCTGGATTCAGCGCGAGTGGTGTGGGTCGGTGTGCCGTCCGGCATGTTCTGCCGCCAGACTTCCACGCCGTCGATGTAAACCACGGCACCGTCATCGCAAAGCAGTCGCAACGTGAGTGCGCCAGTCGGGTTAGCTGGAATGCTGAAGGACCGCCTGAAGTAGCAGGTCGTTCTGATCTTGGTCGGTGTCGCAAGGGTCGTCCAAGTAGGAGCAGGAGTTCCCTGGCCATAGACGAAACGTGTGTTATCCAACTTCCATGAGAGGGCGCTATAACCTGGAGACTTCCAGTCGCCCGTGGGCGCTGAATCAGCATCCCAATACCGCCACGAAGCTCCAGTGTTAAAGACCGCAACGCCAGGGGTGATGGGTTGAACCGTGACCTTGAACTGTTCCACACTGGCCAGGAGTCCATCCGTCACTCTAAGCGTGATTGTTGCGGTTCCATGCTTGTTCTGAGCGGGATCGAGCGTGATGCGACGATTCCCACCACCCGCGCTGCTCAATATGAGGCTCCCGGACGGGAAGAGGCTGGTGTTGTCAGAGGAGGCGGTGACTTGGAGCGTGGAGGGATCGGATGTGGGATCATCCACCACGAACGGGATGTTCGAAAGCACCGTGTCTTCATTCATGATCTTGTCGCTGATCGCTGAAATGGTCGGAGGCTTGTTGAGGAGGATTGAGAAATTTGCCGTGAGAGTTCTCACTCCACCATGCATGTCCGACACGATGCACTTAATGATCTTGGTTCCCGTGGTGGTGAACGTCGTCCCCACCGTCGGACTGTTTTCAAGTACTCCAGCACCTGCAATCTGCCAGTGATATGCAATCTCATCCCCATCCGCGTCGGAAACATCGGCGGTGAAATAAACCTTCTGCCCAACCGCACCACTGGGCGTCCAGAACTTGATGCTGCCAATGGGCGCGTCATTGCCAGCCGGCGTTCCATGATTGACCTGCACCACCAGCTTGCCTGTGTCTTCATCCGCCGAAATGTTCGTGATGAACACCGTCTATCCGCCACTGCTTCGCGCAATGGTCCGACCCGGCAGGAGTGGAGCATCGAGGTTTCCACTGGTA
>VHDG01000707.1 GCA_016871475.1 Verrucomicrobiota bacterium | reverse complement strand
TGGAAGGATCCGCGTCATAACCCAGACCATTGACGCCGGTCGTCCAGTTTCCGTCGGGATAGTCCGCAGCGGTCCAAACCCGGCCATGCTGATCATCCAGAGGAACCCAATAGCGAACGGGAGAGTTGGTGAGGATCAGGGGAACGGGGTTGTCCAGAATCGGGACGCCATAGGAAACGCCCTGGGCTTGGACCGGGTAGGTGAAATCGGAGAGAACGGTCGTGCCATTGGTGCCCACAAGGGCGAGATATCCATCCTTGGCCGATAGCTTGAAGTTGGTGTGAAGGGGAGTGAAGGGCTGGCGACGGTTCTTGTTCGATGCGAACACGATCAGGTAGCCATTGGCTGGAACCTCCACGGAAGGAAACTGCCATCGCTTCAGGTTCGATTTGGAGTCGGTCAGGTAGTAGCCCTGCAGGTTAGCTGCCTCCAAGCCGCTGTTGTGAATCTCGATCCAATCCTCCCAATCCCCGTCCTCATCGGCAAGAGTGCGAAAGTTGCTGGCCATAAACTCCGTAATGCGAAGAGTTTCTGCATGGACAGCAGCGTGCGAAGTCTCCGCAGCCACCAGCATGAGGACCATGGCAAAGCCGGAGGTGAGCAGTCGAAAGACGGTGGAGAGGGAAGGGAACTCGGATGGGGACGGTACGCTGGTACACATATATGCTAAGACTCGGGTTCGTAGGATGATTGCTGAGGGACGCTACACGGAAGCCCGGGTGCGTTCAACTTCCAAACTCAGGCATTTCCATTGCCGCTGAGGGTCGGATGTGATGTATTGACGCCCTGCTGCGAGTGACAAGCTCATCGTCTTGGGCTTCACACAGGCAGCTTAAATTCAAATACCATCCGTCATCATGGAAACCGCCGCAGAGAGCAACCCGATACATCAGAAGACCCTGGAATTGTGCGAAGGAATTCTGAAACACCCTGATTTCAACTCACTCCGCGGGCGGGTGGACTCCTTCCTTGGAAACGAAGCTGCCAAGGGCCAATACAACGCTCTCATAGAACAAGGCCAGTTTCTCCAGCACCGTCAGGACACAGGCGGGACGGTCAGTCAAGAGGAGGCCGCTGAATTCGAGCAAAAGCGCGAAGCGGTGCTCGGCAACCCTGTGATCCGGGACTTCCTCCAAGCGCAGGAGGAAATTCAGACCATTCAGCAGTTCGTCGGCGGATACGTGGCCAAGACCTTCGAACTCGGTCGCATCCCTTCAGAGGACGATTTTAGTGAAGGAGGCTGTGGGTCAGGTTGCGGCTGCAAGTAGTCCGCAGTCAGAAGCGGTCTCAAGCTCCCTGAAACTCAGGGCTGAGGCTTCCCCAGAGCTCAGACCACTCGCATCTCGACCACGTCGATTATCTGCTCGCCAGCGCGCATGCTGGAGATAATCACCGCGTGGCTGCCTTCACGGACAGAGCCGTTCTTTTTCAACAGATCGAGGGCATCCTCGATGTTCTCTTCGGGTCGTTGATGATCAAACGGCATGACCAGAGGCATGACACCCCATACGAGGGACATGGATTGCGCAACGCGAGGATCATCGCATATGGCGTAGATCGGTGCATGGAAGGGACGGAATGAGGCGGCGTTCCTGGGCATGTTGCCCCTGATGGTGAAAACCACGATCGCTTCCGCCTCCAAGTCCTCCGAAAGCAGCACCGCACTCTTCACCAGTTTCTGCCGCGGGGTCGCAAGATCGCCGCGAGGCGGAACCCCAGGGGCACCGCTCCGCTCAATGCGGCGTGTGATCTTGTCGAATACCTCCACGCACTTGACCGGGTATTTGCCCACCGTTGTCTCGCCCGAAAGCATGATGGCATCCGCCTGTTCAAAGACTGCGTTGGCGACATCGGAAATCTCGGCACGCGTAGGCATCGGATTCTCGATCATGCTCTCCAGCATATGCGTTGCGACGATCACCGGCTTGCCCACGCGTAGGCATGTTTTGACGATGCGACGTTGGATCAGGGGAAGATCCTCGTAAGGGCATTCGATCCCAAGATCCCCGCGAGCCACCATGACCCCGTCAGCCGTTGCTACAATCGAGTCCATGTTTGCTACCGCTTGCTGATCCTCAATCTTGGCAATGATCAAGGGTCGGACAGTCGCACTTTCTGTAAGCGCCCTGAGCTGTTGGATATCACGGGCCTCCCGGACGAAACTGAGGGCTATGTAATCCACGCCAACCTCGAGACCTGCCCGGACATCAGCGATGTCCTTCGCGGTCAGAGCCGGCAGGCTAACCTTGACCCCCGGGAGGTTGATGTGACGCCGGCTTCCGAGCTTGCCGGGCGTCAGCACCTCGCACTCCACCTTGTTGGAATGCTTGGCAAGCACCTTCATGTGGATCTCGCCGTTGTCCAGCAACACCACGTCGCCGACGTTGATGTCGTTGATGAACTCCTCGTAGTTCACATCGACGGAATGTTCCTCTTCACTTCGTTCGCCCCGTACGGTGAGGGTGAATTTCTGGCCGGGTTGAAGATCCAGGGCTGCGGGCAGGTCGCCTGTGCGGATGGCAGGACCCTGGGTGTCGAGAAGAATGGCAAGCGGCTTGTTGAGCTCGGCGGCGGCTGCACGCAGGTCTCTCACGACACGTCTGATCCAATCGTGTGTGGCGTGGGACATGTTCAACCGGGCGACGTCCATGCCTGCCTGCAAAAGCTTTTTGAGGATCTCGGGTGAGTCTGTGGCCGGGCCGAGTGTGGCAACTATTTTTGTTTTGCGCATGTTGCGGAGTGATCAGCGGGAGACCTGGGTTTCGTTGACGTAGAGAACGAGGTTGCGAGTGGC
>VHDG01000706.1 GCA_016871475.1 Verrucomicrobiota bacterium | reverse complement strand
CCTGCGCTCTGGACTCTTCCCGTGGTTTTTCCTCTGGTCATGGCCCTGGGAGGAGCCGCGGGAGTGATCGGCCTGCCGTTGCCTGGAGCGGAAACGGGAATTGCCCTGTCAGGGCTTGTCCTGGGACTGGCTGTCGCTGCCGCCGCCAAGCCTCCCCTCTGGGTTGCAGCCGTGATCACGGGGTTGTTCGCCGTTTTCCATGGACACGCCCATGGCGTGGAGCTGCCCAAGTCAGCGAACGCCCTGGCTTACGCGATGGGCTTCGTCGTCTCCACAGGACTTCTGCATCTTGCCGGGATCGCGTTCGGCATGCTCGATCGCTGGCCGGCCGGACGCGTCGCGGTGCGGATCGCAGGCGGCCTGATTGCGGTGGCGGGCGCAGGGTTCTTGTTTGGCTGGCTGTGAAGCTTCGAATGAAAACCGTATGGCTACTCTGTGGATTGCTTTTACTCCTGCCCTGCGACACCCATGCACACGGCACCCTTGGAGGCACCGCTGACTTCATTCACGGTGCGCTTCATCCACTCGCCACACCTTTTCACCTGCTGCTGCTCATCGGCCTCGGACTGATGGGCGGTCGCGAAAAAATCCCCCAGCTGATCTCGGCCATGAAGGCATTTGTCCCGGGAACATTTGTCGGGTTGGCCGGGGTCTTTTTCTTTTCAGTTCCCCCGGTCCCGTCCGCACTTCTCGCGGCAGCCTCTCTCGGCGCGGGCCTTTTCCTGGCGATCAACAAGAGTCCAAACCCTTGGGGCATCGGCCTGGTTTACGGATCGAGTGGCTTTCTGATGGGGATCGATTCAGAGGTCGACGCGGCGTCGGCGCTGCCACTTCTCAAATTCCTTCTAGGCACCTGGATCAGCCTGAGTGTGATCGTTTTCAACGCCGCTTTTTACGCATCGCTTGTGCGAGAGAGGGCGTGGGCCAAGGTGGGGGTGCGGATCGCAGGCTCATGGATCATGGCAATCGGCGTCCTGATGCTGGCCTTCTCGATTCGCGAGACCAGGGCATCAAGCCCTGCAAGCCCCGGAGCGGGTGCCGCGCCACAGCAGACCGCGGAAGCGCAAATGAAAAATCAAAATTGAGTTCAGCGGAGCTCTTGCATCCGCAGAGGGACATGGATTAGGTTTGCGCGGAATTGACCCAGAGTAATTGCGTGAACGAATCACAGCATAGCATTAAGAAGACTTCAGCTGGAAACATGGATGTTGCCACGGGGTCGTCATGGGAGCCGTGCAGCGACGTTTATGTGTCTGAGAACAAGATGGTGATCAACATCGAGCTCGCTGGGATCCGGCGGGAAGATTTGGAGATCGCCATTGATGGCCATCAGCTCGTGGTTTCGGGTGAACGCCCGGACTGCGGACGGCCGGTTGGATGTTCATTCCTTGTGATGGAGATCCGCTACGGACACTTCTGCTGCACATTCCAGTTACCTGAGGATTACGATCTGGGGGAAGCAGTTGCCGCCTATCAGAACGGCTTCCTGAAGATCGAGGTCCCTCAGGTTTCCCAGTCGAACACCAAGCGGCAGATCCTGCCGGTTGCGGAAGAAAAATAGCGCGAACCAGCCTCTCTCGGCTCCTGCCCGCTTCGATTAGAAGGTCTAGGCGAGAGAGTTCTGCTTGGCTCAACCCTTGCTTAGGTTCGAGGTAATTTGTTCGCGAAAAGACTGGCGCAGTCAGCAGCATCGCCTCTATTTGTTGCCGGCCAAGGCCTTGCAGCCCTCAGCAACAAACCGGCCTCAGGCGAAGCAATCGCAACCAGATGACCAGTCCAGATACCGAATTCATCCGTATCCTGGGTGCCAGCGGCGGCTCCGGAGCCAACAAGGCCTCAGGCAAAGCCATCCCCGACGTCCTGCCAGTCCTTGGGTTGTCAGACATCGTGATCTTCCCCGGGATGGTGGCACCTCTCCTGGTCGAGACGCCCCAAAGCATCCGGCTGGTGGACGATGTGGTCGAGGGTGACCGGCTCCTGGCCGTCGTGCTGCAGAAAAATCCCGAATCCCAGAATCCCATGCCGGAGGAGCTTTGGGAGCATGGCTGTGCAGCGCGCGTCCTGAAAATGATGAAGTTCCCGGATAATACAGTCCGCATCCTGATCGAAGGCTTGTGGCGAATCCGGTTCCGGGATTACGAAACCCTTTCCCCCTACCTGCGAGCCCACGTGGAGGTCCGAAAGGACGAAGCGGACGACTCCACAGAGCTCGTCGCGCTTTCCAGAACCATCCATCAAAGCTTCCAGGAGGTGGTCAAGCTCAGCCCGTCCCTTTCTGAACAGATTAAGATAGCCTCCCTCAACACCGATAGCCCGGGGCCCTTGAGCGATCTCGTGGCCACCAACCTCAACCTCAGCCTGGAGGAACGCCAGCAACTCATTCAAATGTCGAGCGTGCGGGAACGGCTCAACAAGCTTCGTCCCCTGCTGACACGAGAACACGAAGTGCTCTCCATCGGATCGAAGATCCAAAACGAAGTCAGCACCTCCATGGCCAAAAGCCAGCGCGACTTCTTCCTGCGGGAACAAATCCGCGCCATCCAAAGAGAGCTGGGGGAAGGCGATCCCGTTTCCAATGAGGTCGCCGCACTTCGTGAACGTTCCGACAATGTCCGGCTCCCTCCCGATGTGCTGAAGGTGGTCAACAAAGAGATCGACCGCTTGCAGCAGCTGACCCCGGCAGCCGCGGAGTACGCGATCACGCGAAATTATCTCGACTGGCTCCTGGAGCTTCCATGGACGAAGACGACCGTGGACAACCTGGAGCTGTCCGCCGCACGAAAGCTCCTGGATCA
>VHDG01000705.1 GCA_016871475.1 Verrucomicrobiota bacterium | reverse complement strand
TCGTCATTCGTCAAAGCGTTCAGACACGCGATCGCGAAGGAGATCCCAATGTCGAGCAACGCCTTGAGGTTCGTTATTTCTTCTCTGAGTACACTTCATCCGCCAATGAGGGCAAGGAACAGCTGTCCTCAGAGACCCGCTACGCGATGTTCTTCGAGACATCACCCCTGCTGGAAACCACCTCGGGCCGCGAAAGCTCCAAGATCGCGCGCTTCGACCTGCGAAAGCCCGTTGTGTTCCACTACAGCGCCAATACACCCAATGACTTCACCGAGGCCGTACGTGATGGCATTCTGTATTGGAATCGGGCGTTCGGACGCGAAACCGTCAAGGCAGAGAAGGCCCCCGATGGAGTTACCGCGCCCGACTCGCGGTTCAACCTCATCCAGTGGGTGCCTTGGGACAACGCGGGTTTTGCGTATGCGGACATTCTTGTGGATCCCCGCACGGGCGAGTCTCGCCATGGTCAGGCTTACATGACGAGTGTCTTCGCCCTGAGTGGCAAGGCCCGCGCCCGGGCTGCCCTGAGATCCATGCGCGAAATGGCATCGGACAAGAAGGGTGACACCAAGAGATCCAATGATGTGCGAGTCTGGGCGCTCGCAAGGCTGCAAACCGCCAGTGCCTGCCAGTTTGATCCAAGAGAGTTCGCTGCGCAGTACGCCCAGGGACTTGAGGAGTTGTTGGCCAGCGACAACTTGACCGATGCCGCGGTGTTGCGCGCAGCACAGGATTATGTGCGCGAGGTCGTTGCCCATGAAGTGGGACACGTCCTCGGGCTTCGTCACAATTTTGCCGGCAGCATCGATGCCACCCTCACCCAGAAGGAACTGGATGATTGGTTTAAAGACTACCTGCTCGGCAAGAACCTCGACGCTTACACCAACCGTACCACCAGCTCCTCCATGATGGAATACAGCAACTTCAAGGCAGGGGTTTTTATTGGCTGGAAGATGCGTACGTCTCCCGAACCATTGGCACACGACCGCGCGGCTATTCAATGGGGCTATTTCGATTCCAAGGAAGCGGTGGAAAAGAAAATGTTGTTTGGGACGGACGGAGACGCGATGCGTTACGGGGATGTTGTGAGATTTGATTACGGCAACGAGCCGGTCACCGCAGCTTACGGCGAACTGGCTGCGAATCTGCGCACCCTTCCCAATTCAATTATAGAGCAGTTCATTGCAGCCAAGGCTCCCCGTGACCCTCGTGATCGCATTCCCCTGGAGCAGGTCAACCTCAACGTCAAGGGCTATGCCAGCGCTGCAGCGCGGGGGTTTGGTCAGATCTTGAGCTGGTTTAGTTCACGGACCCGGTCGCTTCGAGTGGAGAACGAGTTCGAGTTCATTGGCGACCTGAATCGTGACCAACGGATGGAGGCTCACTGGAAGAGTCTTACCAACCAGCTGGAACGTCTGGGAGGCGTGGACCGGGCCCTCTTCTCCTATGTACCCCTGGACCTGAAGCTCGAACTCAAGGACCCAGGCACAAATGCAATCACCGTGGACCGGATCAATGCGACGAACCTCCTGGCGCAGCTCAACAAACTGCTTTCGACAGCCACCTATACCAACTTCGTGGGCCTGGATGAGAAACGAACCCAGTTCACATCGGATGAGATCGCGCTGATACGCAAACGCGGAGAATTGTTTTTTCAGGAGTTCGAGAGCGAGGTCTTGAAGTCCATCCTGCAGCGCCTGGAGAACGTCACGCGAGACCTGGGTCAGGAGGCTGCTGGGAGTCTGGGTGATTCAGATCCGATCGCACGGTTGGAACAGCGCATCCTGGAGGCGGCTCGCATGGTCGTGTTGACCAAGGATGAAAGTAAACGGCTCAAAGGTAAGGTCGACAAGAGCCTGGTTGAGGTCGTGGACTTCAAGTTCGACCATGAAACACGCATGGCTGCAGCCCGTATGCTCAACGATAAGACCGGTTCGTTCAGGGGTTGGGCTGTGGACTCCAAATCGGACATCAACAAAGCTCTCAAGGATGATGTGGATGGAGCTCTCAATATCGCCAACTTCAAAGACTTCAAGGACTCCGCGCTGTCGCGAAGCCTCAGAGAATGGTATCTGCGACAACAGGACATCCTCGCCCTTCTGCCTCCCAAGCCTCCTGGCCCCCAAGCCTCGAGGTAGTTCCGGCGGGGGTTCATACTCTGAAGACGCTCTGGAACTTCTCCCAGGTTGAAGTGAAGTGCAGCCCGGGCAAACGCGAGGTGTCGGAAGACGACGTGTGGAAGCTGATTCTGCGTCGCATGAGTATCGCCAGATCACCACGACGCTGATTTGCGCTGCTAGGCCGCAGGTGCTCGGTCGCTCTCTGACATATCCCGGTTACGGCCCTGCCCGCCCTGAGCTATCAGGTGCAGGCCACGATGGACTTCGCACCCGAAGGCTGGGTGAACCTGGGTGTTGCGGAAGCCGACGCGGACTTCGGCACCATTCAGTTCATCGACCCAGACGCAGCAAACTTCCCGCATCGTTTCTACCGTTTCCTGATTCAGTAACCCCGGAACCAGCGGTGGGTCGACGGCCAGCTTGACGAACTGCAGAGCTGGAGCCGCGACCACCTATCATCAGTCAGCCTTGTCCCCCGCGCCAGGGTCTGGGACTCGCAAACTTGGGCAGTTCCAGGAATAGTCCCTGTCGTGACAGGCAACATACCAAGAAGAACCGGAACCGCGGATGCACTGATCAAGTGCCGCAAACAGTTTCCGAAGTCGGCGGTGTCATCAACTTGCTGCCTTCTGCAGTTTCTGTTGGGTGTCGCTGTCCTCTTGGGGTCCGCTCGATGTGGGG
>VHDG01000704.1 GCA_016871475.1 Verrucomicrobiota bacterium | reverse complement strand
TCAATCGCTTCCTGGCGAAGAACGACATGAAGTTGATCGTCTGGATCACGCACCATCTGGATCCGGGCTTGTTGGACACGAAAGTCGGCTCGTGGGGAAATTTTCAGCGCCGCGAGGACGGCATGGGTATCACGCCGGCCTGGGAACTTCCGCTGGATTTGGTGCCCTGGAGCATCGGTTTCGATCCCGAGTGCGACCGGTCATACCGCAAAGATCGGATGCAGTTCCTCGATTCCAATCCTCGTTCCTCAATCCATACCTGTTCCGGTGGCGCCACCTACTCCCTGACATTCGAGGGGCAACGATTGAGCGATCTTAACTACGATCAGGACCCACCGGGTGGCGACATCATCAACTATTACTGGTCCTACCTTGCCACGCCGGATAAGTGGATGGACGCCCTGAACTCGGCCACGTGGTGGAAGAACGATGAATATGGAAGATCGCGTGTGTACGATCCAGACACCGGCAGAAGGATGTTGGCTGGTGTTCCGCATTGGGGGGCTTATGTCACGGCCGACGACATGGAACAGCTCCGCATGATTCTGGACCTCTACCGCTACTTGTTGCACGAGGGGGTGGCCGGCCGTTGGAGTTACATCAGTCACCCCGTGATCACCGGCGACAAGGAGCATCACTACATCCAGCGGCTCAGCCACGACCGCAGGAAATCCATCATCATCCTCAAGCATCGGAGCACCGGCAAAGTGACGGTCTTCCCTCGCGGGCTGATTCCGGAACAGAACTATCTGGTGGATTTCGATTCCGTTCCGGGAACGGGCGTCACGAAAACGGGCGCTGAATGGATGCGGCAGGGTATTGAGGTTGTGGACCAGAAGTCCGGCGAGTTGATTTATTTGAATCTTCCGCATCGGCCTCGCGGTGGGCGCGACAAGACTCCGCCCAGAGCTCCGACCAACGTGCTGATCCGCCGGGAAAACAACATCGGGCACACGGGGGTTGGCATTTACTGGTCGCCCGGCGCGGATGAGAACTGGATCAGCTATTACGAAGTCCAGCGTGACGGCAAACGGCTCGGCAAGGCCAGCGTCGGCAATCACTATTTCGACCGCGCGTCCGGCTGGAATCCCGCCGGGCGCTATTCCGTGCGCGCCGTGGATGGCGACGGCAACCCAAGCGAGTGGGCGGAAGCCAAACCCATCGCCCACGAGCCGCTCCGGGTCGGCGCGCTGGGCGCTCATTTCACGGAAGACGGACGCGAGGGATGGCGTGCGGAAACCTCAACCGACGGTCAGGTGTTCCAACCGATGAAATGGCTGCCGCAACGAACCGGAAAACCCCTGAAGGACCTGGGCGGCACGAGCCTCCAGCCGGGCGGCGCTGAAGGTTGTTGGGAAGGCGAAGGGCGCGCGAGGGTTGGGCGGGGTTGGCAACAAGCCTCACCGGCGGCGATGGGTGCACGGAGTTGGACAGCCCCGCGGGCGGGCGAGGTGCGCATCGTCGGGCGCGCAATCAAGGACTACTGGACGTCCAGGGAAGGCGGGACGTTGCGAGTCCGTATTCAGCTTGGGCAAAGACAACTCTGGCCGGAAACGGGTTGGGCAGAAGTTGAAGCCGGCGATCTGACGGGCGTGGCGCATGACCTCACTGCCAGAGTGGCGGCGGGCGAAGTCATCCGCTTCGTGCTGAACCGGGGCACCGATTGGTCGCGCGACATGCTCGCCTGGATGCCGGAGATCATCTACGAAGACACGTCACCTCAAGACCGCAGCCCGTCACCCGTACGGATTTTGTGCGGGGCCAGCGAACCGTACACGGATCGCCAGGGCAACATCTGGCTGGCGGACACGTTTTTCTCCGGCGGCACAGCGACGTCCACCACCGCCGGCATCGAGCCGACGTTTGGCTGGCTGGACGACGAACGGCTCTACCAGTCTGGGCGGGAGGGCACGGCGTTTACGTACTCCATTCCGGTCTCAACCGGCTTGTACTCCCTCCGGCTAAAGTTTGTGGAGCCGAACCTTCAGCATTTCGAACGGCCCTTCAACCTCGATGTCAACGGCCAGCGCGTGCTCCACAACTTCGACATTGCCCAGGCGGCCCGCGGCCCACGCCGGGCCTACGACAAACTGATCCGCTACGTGGTCCCGGACGGTAATGGCCGGATCGTGCTTCGCTTCAGCAACGGCTGGGAGCCGATCAAGCGATTGGGCAACGCCATGCTTCAGGCGATTGAGCTGCAGCCCGAGATCAAGCCGGTCATTCGCGTCAACGCGGGGTCGAATGCTGACTTTGTTGACTGGAACAGCTTCGTCTGGGCGGCGGACACCAACTTCACTGGCGGGGGCGTCATCGAATCTCAAGCTCCGGTCGAGCACGCCTCGCCGACGCTCTACGATCAGGGCCTTTATCGCACGGCCAGAAACGGGAAATCTTTCGGTTACACATTCTCCCTGCCCCCGGGTCTTTACAATGTGCATCTTAAGTTTGCCGAGCTTTGGCTCAAGGAGCCGGGCGGACGCCCGATGGACATCGAGATCAACGGCCAGTTCGTCCGGCGCTCCTGGGATCCAGCGACGGCCTCCGGCAAACCGGGCCGGGCCGCCGAGCTCCGTCTGGAAGACGTCGTGCCCGATCAGCGCGGCCAAATCGCAATCAGAGTGACGGCGGTCGGTGCAGAGAACGCGATCTTGCAGGGGATAGAGATAGAATAACTCTCCGCAAACACTTCTCTCACCCCGACAGGATCACTCGGTAAATGTGAGATGCGCCCGCTCAAACCGGTCAAAAAGCGGCGAAAAACGCTTGTGCTCAAAAGTGGAATTTGGTTTTCTGCTCAAAAG
>VHDG01000703.1 GCA_016871475.1 Verrucomicrobiota bacterium | reverse complement strand
TTCGAGGTTGTTGGCGACGGCCGCGATGGTTCCAGCGACATGCGTTCCGTGCCCGTTGCCGTCCTGGGGAATGTTGTCGTCGCTCACGAAGTCCCAGCCCGCGAAATCATCCACGTATCCGTTGCCATCATCGTCCACCCCGTTGCTCGCCTTGTTGTTCCCCATGCCGTCGAGCCCGTTTTCGCCGGGGTTCTGCCAGATGTTTGCTGCCAGATCGCAATGAGCCTGGTGAACACCGCTGTCGACCACGGCAACAATCACGCCCGTTCCGGTCGAGATGTTCCAGGCGAGGTCGGCACGGATGGTCTGCATGCCCCAGAGCAGGGGATAGTGGGGGTCGTTTGGAACCGCGAACGCCTTGGCGTAGGGGTTTGGTTCTGCAAACGCGACTGATCCCAGCGACGCATAGGCCTTGGAAGCGGCCGTCACATTTTCAGCCTGGCTGATGGTGAGGAGGAAGATGTTCTGGAGCTGCTGCTGATTCTCCCGAGCCTTGGGATGAGCCTGGCGGACCGCCGTGGCGCCGAAGCGCGCGTTCAGGGCGGCGACGTCCGGGGGGAAGTTGATCTGACGAAAATCGGTTCCTTGTGCAATGGCGGCTCGAAGGCGTTCGGCCGGTCCGGGACGCAGCTTGATGACAACCGTGCCTGGCTCATGAACCGGAACCTTGCCCGGCTCCTCACGGTTCTCCCTTCGACTCACAGTCAAACGAATCGGATTGCTTCGGATCCGGATGCGACTGTCTGAAACCTCCACCACGTACTCTCCTGTGTCATGGGTGGATAAAGGCCGGAACTGTAGAGCCCGGCTTGAGGCTCCGCGGACCGGACGGCCATCCTTGAACCACTGGTATGACAGGGTCCCTGCGCCCACTGCATCCACGAACAGCTGGAACGGCTGCCCTTCGACTTTGAGGGCTGACTCTGATTGGCGGACAATTCTCAGCATTCGCAGGACCTGAAGCTCGGCGGGTTCGCTGAGTATTTTCTGCCCCGCTTTCTCGGAGGTTACGAGGACGCGATAGATGCCCTCATCGGAGAGGGACACCCTGTCGATCACAAGGCATGCTTGATCAGCTCCGGGGATGGGAGAGTTGCCTTTCATCCACTGGTAGCTCACATCGAATCCCGACGGGTTGCTCACTGAGACACAGAATCGAGCGGTCTGCGTCTCCACGACTTTGAGACTTTCCGGATGTTTCTCGATCAGGAAAGGCACGAGAACCCGCAGGGTGCTGTGTTTGGTTTCCCTGGGACCAAACGGGCTCTGCACCACTGCGTGATAGCGGTCGCCATTGTTGTCGGGTTGCTGGGGAGGCGTGACGTAATCAAGACCCGTTGCCTCGGGGATAAGCTGATCATTCCGAAACCATCTCACATCGAACAGCTGTGGAGGGACATCGATCTCGAAACGAACGGTGAAACGAACGGTTTCCCCCACCGTGATGGTGGGGTCCATCGGCAGCAGGACGGGTTCAGGGATCGGGTTGGGCAGGGGAGGGGGGCCGCCGGGACCGGGCCGTGTGATGGCAAAGCCTTCTCCGAGCCGCGTCTGCGGTGCACCTGGATCCCATTCCCCGGTTCCTGTGACGTCGAAGAAATAGGGCTCCCAGCCTTGCCCGCGCCAGAGGTAAACCACGTCGTTGGGGAGGGGCCGGATGCCCGATTCTCTGAGCAGATCCGGCCCGGGGGCGACTTGGCGTCCGAGGAAATAAGCCCGGTCGGGAAGGATTTCACGCGGGGTCGGCCGAATCCGAAACAGCAATCGCAGCGGCCAAACGAAGGGCTCGCTGAGGAAAATGAACCCGGCTTCACCCACCCCGAATGGCAGGTTGGGAATCCACGTGGGTTGGTCGGCCTCGAGCCTGGAGACATCCCAGGAAGCCGTGCTCGGGTTGTATCGCCAGAACACGGCACGGCGGGGCCGTGACACAGGTTTTCCATCCTTTCCACGTATGATGAACACCGAGTCGAGGGTTCCCGGGGGATCGTCCTGAAGGAGGGCTCCCGCAGTTGTCAGCGGGTCGCCTGGATTTGACACAAGCGACAATCCTGCGGGCAGCGGGACAACCAGATCGTTGATTTGTCCGGAAGCGCGGGCAGCGATGAATTGGGCCACCAGCATGATGGCAACACTGAGAATAGGGGGGCACGTTCTCATAACGAACTCGGTTGGCTTGGCCGCGGACTGGGGAGGTTACGCTCCGTGCGGGCCCGTTGGACGGGTTACAACCCCGGGCGGTTCGGCAGATGCGGCGGATGGCCCTCTTGACTATGAGGGTTCTGGGTGTGGCTTGTGGAACCGCTGACACACTGCTTCGGGAAGAGAGCGAAAGCAAGTGGAAACAACTTCACTGCCGGAGGTTCCGAAGCTAAGTTCCCGCCTCAATTGAGTCGCGAGTATGCGCAATCGAGCCCTTTTTATTGGATTCCTGGTGTTGAACGCCGTCTTTGCCGCGGTGTTGGTGGTGCTGGTCTTACGTTCGGGCAATCAATCGTCCACCCCGCCTCCGGTCGAGCTCTCCTCCGTGACCCCCGTGGTCTCGAGCAACGCCCCGTCCGCCCCACCGTCTGTGGCGGCCGGCGGGGGAACCAACCAGCCTGTCGCCGCATCGCCCGCCGCTGACACGACACCGCCGCAGCCCGTCGCTCGCCCCCGGGTGCACGGCAAGAGCTATGGATGGCAGGAGATGGATTCCACAAACTACCTGCACTATCTGGATGATCTCCGAAGTGTGGGATGTCCGGAGAAGCACATCCGACAGATCGTGTTCGAGGATGCGAACGAACGTTTCAACCAGCGGCGG
>VHDG01000702.1 GCA_016871475.1 Verrucomicrobiota bacterium | reverse complement strand
AACCCAATCCTGATGGACGAAAGACCATTGCTTCCGTCAATGTCCACCCGCACCGTTTGGTTTGCCTCCTGTCGAGGCTTGAGAGTTTGATTTGGTTTCATCACCTCCAAGCTCACCAAACGGTGCTCTCACCTTCCAACTGAATCGTTCCGGCTTAGGGAAGTCAGGGAAGGTTGAGCGCTGAGCGGAAGAAACGCCAATTGGAACCGAAATCCCCGCCTGAACCGATTCTCTGGGGATGCTCATGCTGTCCGGAGTAGTAGCGATGCCACGTTTGTAGATCGGTGGAGGTCTCAATCACATACGGCAATCCGCTGTTGGCCTCGACCGTCAGGGAATGGAATCAAGTTCCACCTGAGTCGGTGACAGTTTCCACCACCAGTTTCGGAGCGCCTCCATTTCGCAGGCCGAACCGGATGCTCTCACCTTGGAAACCTGCTGCGGAGACGACGATCTGAAATACTTCACCCGCAGAGGCATCGAAACACGGAATCCCGAGGGGAGTATCCGTGATACGTCCAGCTGCAGAAGGGGTTGAACCGCGGAATACCGTGATCCCTGAGCCAGGCGTCCACCTGTTCCCTTCAAACAATGGGGCTGCCCATCTTCCTGAGTGGGGAGCACGCCACTCCCACCAGACGGTTCTGAGGAGTTCGTTGGTCGCGCCCAGCAGAGCTGATTCTCCTGCCTCAGAGGTTGCGCCAAATGTCCGACCGACTGCCGTGCCGCTCTCCGATGGTAAACGGATCCGGTCAGCCCAGGCATCGTTTGCAGGCCGTGGAAGCCAGAGCAGGTTGAACGGCGTCGTGCCGTGCGAGTTGAACTTGTCATCCAACGCAAAAAGGAACTCCTCACCTTGATGCACATCGAAAATGAGTCGCTTGGTTGTCAGCGGGACGCCCCAGCGGGTTTTCCATTCTCCGACCAACGGTGATTCACAATCATCATTGTCCCAGTTGTGGCCGTCCTCCTGAAAAACATGGAGCGGAAGCGGGCTTGGACCAGGAGCTGCGTTTGGCAGCCAGGATTGATAGACGCCAAACACGGGCGCGAACGGAGGCGGAGCTTCGACATCCTCCCAGTCCGGTCCACCTATGCCGCCGATCGTGCAATTGCTCGTGCCGAAGCCGCCTCCAAACCACTGTGGTTCCTGATGTCGAACGAGGTATGCGTCCCCCATCTGAACGATGCCGGCCGCCTCCGCAGTCCAGACGAACCAAACTGAGTTGGAACCGCTCAGATTCGGCATGACTGGCTCACCCGATCGCAAAGTGGCTGCCTCGTTGGTCAGGGTCATGATGATCTGATTGCCCGAGATGCGCTGCGCACTTTCTGGAGTGTCATTCGCTGGAGCAGGAAGGAACACCACCTGCATCACGCCTGAGGCGAGAGAAGAAGCGAAGCGATCCATCTGAATCGCGTAGTCTGCTCCAGGGGTGACGTCGAAATCGACGAATGGTCGTGCCGATAGGAAGCCTTGAGAAGTTCCGCGTCGAGTCATCGAGCTCGCGATGCGTTCACCAGGCCCATTGGTTCCAGCCACAAAGACACTGAGAACCGGAGAAGGGTTTGAGGTGTTCAGCGAAATCCGGATCGATCCGTAAGAAGCGGCTTTCACAGACCACCAGGCTGTTTGACCGATGGCTGATGGTCGGATCAAGGGCTCGTCAGGTTCAAAGGTCGCCTCGGTTAGACGAAACGGGACCTCCGCGGGATAGCTGAGCAAGTGAAAGCGATTCTCATACAGATCGTTCGCAGGCGGGATCCCGCTCACAGATCCGAACCTGATCAGAATCAGTCGAGGACCCTCTGGAAGTTCCGGAGAGAACAAAGCCGGCATTCAGCCGCCGGGCTCCAGGGCCACTTTGAACAGAAATACCTCTCCTGCCTGCGCCCTGAACTGACCGGAAGACTCGTGAATAGCCCATCCTTGTGGGCTCCCAGTCGGGTTGAGGAAAGTTCCCGAGCGAGATTCCAACCCATCCATCCCTTTGATCGCGAAGATACCCAACGTGAGGGCGTTCGGAGAGTCGGACGCATCCCAGGCCCATATTCCCGACCTGGGAGCAGTCCAGGTCCACCAGGCACTCCAGCCGGTCTGAAAAAGACCTGAAACCTCAAGATCCAGCGCTGGCTCTCCCAGTTCATGAGACGCACCTGCCAGATCGCCTGTCAGTTCAAACGTCTCCCCGACCAAGCCGATCGGGCTGCGATGGGAGTCATTGGGTGGAGGCGATGGGAGCTGCTGGGCAGATGCGTTCAAGACAAGAGACATCGCTCCCATCAGAGCGAGTGTGAAAAATCTCTGGATGCAACTATGACGGATGGCCCTCATGGCAATTATGGCGAACGCGCGTGATTCTATCGGCTGTAAGCGGGGCTAAGTCAACCGTGCAAGGCAAAAGGATCCCGAAGGGGCGCATCTCAAAGGTTTCAAAGGCGCCCATTAATCGTAATCGTAATCGACTGCTCGTCTTGGATGCCGGTGCTCACGCCCACGCCAGGGGACGCAACACTCTTCAAGCAAAGCATTGAAGTCGGACGCGCAGTTCGTTGTCCACCCTTCAGGGTGTGCCCCCCAACCCCAACACGTTGATGCCCACCCCCTGGGAAGGCTGGCGTCTCGCCGCCCTGCGGCTTGCGCATCGCCCCTTGCCGGCCTCTCGCCAGCGCTTCCAGTAGAGTCAGCTGCCACAACCCGCAACCTCACAACCTCCGACCACCAAAGCGGAAAACGGCAAAGCCCGGGTATCCTCAGGGTCGAGCAGGCGGTTCATGCGTCCTCGATTACGATTACGATTACGATTA
>VHDG01000701.1 GCA_016871475.1 Verrucomicrobiota bacterium | reverse complement strand
TGAGCTGGCTTGGATGTTCGTCTGCATGTTTGCGGGTGAGGGCAAGGTGGAAGTCATAGGGATGAGTCTTAGTGAGCGCTTCGCATGCGTTTACGGATTCGAGCCCGGAACAGGATGGCCACGAAGTTGAGAGTGAAGGTCAGGAGGAGGAGGACGAGCACCGTTGCGTAAAGAATGGGTCGGGTCTGATCAATGTTCGGCGATTGAGTCGAGAGGATGAAGACGTGATATCCGAGGTCCATGAACTGGTCGGTCAACGACTTCGGGTAGTGGGCCATATAGTAGGCCGCACCCGTGAACAGGATGGGAGCTACTTCCCCCGCGGCCCGGCTGACCGCCAGGATCCCGCCCGTGAGAATTCCCGGCAACGCTTGAGGCAGCACGATCTTCCGGACCGTTTCCAGTTTCGTGGCACCCAAGGCCAAGCTGGCTTCTCTCAACCCAGGCGCGATGGCCTTCAGTGCTTCTTCCGTTGCCACGACCACAACCGGCAGAGTCATAACCGCCAGAGTCAACGATGCCCAAAGAATTCCCGGCTTTCCCCAGACGGGTTCTGATCCCTTGGGCAGAAACAGATCATCAAGACTCCCTCCGGCATAGTTGATGAAGAACCCCAACCCGAAGAGACCGAATACGATCGAGGGAACTCCCGCCAGATTACTGACTGCCGACCGGATCACCCGTGTGGATATCGCCACAGGATTTGCATACTCATTCAGGTAGATGGCGGTGATCACTCCGATGGGAACCACGAAGATGGTCATTAGAATGACCCTGATGGCTGTCCCCACAATCATGGGGAGGACTCCGGCCTTGTTGACATCGAACATGTCCTGATCGGCACCGCTGATGATGAATCGCAGCGAGAGCCCCTGAGCTCCACTCAGGGCGATGTTCGCCAGGATGATGGCGAGCAGGCCCAGGATGATGACGACTCCCGATGCGGTCAGGCAGGTGAAGAAACGGGAGGACAGCCGGAGGCCGTCCGACCGGAACGGGCGTCCGGCTGGTGCTGGGAGGGAGGGGGATGAGGCGTTCATGCTTTTCCCTCGAGTCGTTTCTTCAGGCTGGAGATGACCACTTCAGCGGCGAGGTTGGAAACAAAAGTAACGGCGAAAAGGATGGCTCCCAACAGGAAGAGCATCCGGTAGTGATGTTCGCCGAACACGGTCTCAGCCAGCTCTGCCGCGATGGTTGCCGTGATGGTTCGTGTGGAATCGAAGAGGCTTGCTGACACGATGCTCGCATTTCCACTCGCCATGAGGACCACCATGGTTTCTCCGATGGCTCGGCCAAAGCCCAGAACCACGGCTGCAAAGACCCCGGGGATCGCCGCCGGCAACACGATCTTCCATGCCGCCTGCCAGCGTGTCGACCCGAGGGCCAGGGCCCCATGGACGAAACTTTGCGGGACACTGGTCAGCGCATCCTCGGCGATCGAGAAGACAAGCGGGATGATCGCCAGGCCCAGGGCAAGCCCTGCCACAAATGCGTTCAGCCGGGATTCGTAACCGAAAATGGGTTGGAGAAAGGAAGCCATCACGAGCAGGGCAAAGAATCCCAAAACGACCGAGGGAATGCCGGCCAGCAGCTCAATGGCTGGTTTCAACCACTCCTTTAACTTCGCAGGTGCGAGTTGAGACACGTAGATGGCTGCCGCCAGCGAGATGGGAACGGCAAAGAGAAGAGCTACGATCGTCGCCTTCAGGCTCCCGATGAGGAGCGGGATGATGTTGTATTTGTGAATTGCCGAGATCGGCTGCCAGATGAACTCAGGTTTATCGTAGCCCGTCCATTGCCACGGAAGGAGCAGGCTTCTCCAGGACACTGTATTGACCTTGGCATCCTTGTCTGCGGCCGACTCCTGGGCGTCTTCCGCTTTGAGCTTCATCAATTCCGTCAGTGTCTCCTTGTCCATCTCCGCCATCTGTTCCTTGGAAAGCCCAAGATACCGCCGGAGCTTTTGAGGCTCGATCTTGTCCAGATCCTCGACGGGGATGATCTCTGAAGCAGCCGCACTATTCACCTGACCCAAGGCGATGGGGAGTGCTTCACGCCCGACAAAAAGAAAAATAAGGAAGACCATCAGGATGGCCGAACCTGAAATCAGAGCGATCAGGCGTTCGGCGCACCACTCCAATGGACGGCGTTTTTTTCCCTGGGCCATGGCCTGCCAGCTCGCGCGAGACTTCTCCAGATTGGGAGAGGTATTCGCCGGTGGCGCTATGGGTGATGGTTCCATTTGGTTTTTCAGAAGAGCCTGCGAGCAGGGCCAAGGCCGTTGCTCGCAGGCTTGCAGGGTCTGAGGGGAGCAGAAAGCTTACTTGGAGGTGGTCCTGAATTCCTTCTGGATCGGGAAGTAACCGATGTCCTTGACGACGGCTTGACCTTCATCCGCTCGAACCCAGCTGAGGAAGGCAGCAATCTCGCCTTTGTTAAGGGCAGTATTCAGATAGACGAACAGATATCTGGAGATCGGATAAGCGCCTGAAAGCACTGTCTCCTCAGTCGGATCAATGGCGGGGGATGAATCATCCTTCTTCACCTTGATGTGTTTCGCTCCGGCACCATAGGCCGCTCCACCGTAACCGATCCCATTCTTGTCTTTGGCGACCGATTGGAGAACGGCTGCGGTTCCTGGCATTGTTTGGGCTCTTGCAGCGAAGTCTTTGCCCTTGAGCACATGGGGAATGTCCCTTTGATAGTTGAAAATGCGGTTGGTGGTTTAGCTGCCGAGCTGACAGGCTCGGCGGTGAAAATGAAAAACCAAACCACACAACCACATGAAGAAAGACAAGCGTAACGAGCTGGC
>VHDG01000700.1 GCA_016871475.1 Verrucomicrobiota bacterium | reverse complement strand
GTTTGGCAAAAGGCATGCTGAAACAGCCATGCCCAGGTTCCCTGGATGAGTTCATCACCGAGCACTACTGGGGGTATACCGCTCAATCAGACGGTTCCACAGTCGAATACCAGGTTGAACATCCTTCATGGAGAATCTGGACCGATGTCGCGGCACGTGTGGAAGGAAACCTCCAGGGGCTCTATCCGCCCGACCTCGTGGAATTTCTCAAGGCTCCCCCTGCTTCGAGCTTCATGGCAGAAGGTTCGGAAGTCACAGTGTTCGATCCGCAAAAACTCTAAGATTGCCTCTCCCCGATCGGCCCCCTACAAAACAACCCAGTCCCTTATGAAAACATCTCAATCCACCCTTCCCATCCTCATCCAACTGGGTCTTGCATTCGGCCTTCTCACGGGCCTCGCAAACCAGCTGCCCGCCGCAGAGCTGCGATATTCCAATGTGCCCGGTTTTTTTTGAGAAGGATCCCGGAGGAAAATTGCTGGGGCCCTGCCATGGCGGCGTGGTGCTCGATAAGGCAGGCAACCTGTATGTCACGACGGATGCGCCCAGGGGTACCGTGGTTTTCTCCTCTGAAGGAAAATTCCTTCGAACGGTCGGGCCCATGCGCATCCACGCGCTCGAGATCCGTGAGGAGAATGGCGTTGAATACATCTATGGCGCGCGCCCCTCGGATCATGAGGTTGTGAAGCTCCGAATGGATGGCGGTTTGGAATGGACGTTGCGTTACCCAGCCGAGTCGGGCTTGTTCAAAGAGGCCAAGGACTTTCGCCCCTGCGCCGTCACCGTGGCTCCTGACGGATCGATATTTGTAGCTGATGGCTATGGCTCCAATCACGTGCTCAAGTACGATTCATCCAGAAAGTTTCTCAAAGCGTTCGGAGGTCCAGGAAAGGAAGAGGGCAAGTTCCAGGCTTGTCATGGCATTGCCTATGATCCCCGGGGAGAGAAGCCGCTGATCCTGGTGTGCAACCGGAACAATGATCGCGTGGAGCATTGGGATCTGGACGGGAAATTCGTTCGCGTTATCCAGAAAGGTCTTCGGATGCCGGCAGCTGTCCACATTCGGGGCGACTATGCAGTGTTTCCTGAACTTCAGGGACGCGTGACGGTTATCGATAAGAGCGGTGCGATCGTCGCTCAGGTTGGGGACAATCCCACCGTGGCCCATCGTGCCAACTTCGGCCTGGCCCAGGATCAGTGGAAGGACGGGATCTTCAATTCACCGCACGGTGCATCGATCGATGCAAAGGGAAACCTGATCGTGTCCGAGTGGAGCCAGTTTGGCCGGCTGCACAAGTTCGCTCTCGTGAAGTAGAATGGCGTCCGTACATCTCGAAGTTGCTGGCAAGAGTGAAGGTGATCGCCAGCGACGACGGATCGCGCATTCTCACGGTTGGAGAGAGGATTACACCGCAGAGGAAATTTAGAGCGGAATTGGAATTCTTCTCTGCGCCCTTCCCGTCTCTGCAGCGTAACCTCGGGGTCCCCGCCAGAATGGCGCCGGTTCCCGGTTGTTTCGTGCAACGGTTCAGCTCAGTTCCTCTTCCGGAACGAGAGCTCCCGCAGATCCATCACAGCCACGCCTGGCTTCGAGAGCGCACGGACCTCTACGCGGAATCTTTCCGTGGTCAGTCGCACCACGCCAATTTCCCGCCGGATGAAGTTTTGGAAATGTCCGGTGTCTTGAACCTTGAACCGGAGGGATTGTCCGGCGGCTTTGATTTCCACTTCACTGTCGCCGCTGCCTTTTCCGCAACCTTGCAGGACCTCAACCATGTAGTCTCCCGGCTCTGTCGCCTGCGCGTCCCATTCAGCCCAGTCTGCCGGATTCACCCAGTAGCCAAGCGTGTGCTTGTGCGCCGGTGGTTCGTATTGAAGCTTCTCACCAAAGACCTGTGCGTCCTGCGCCGGCAGCCGGATCAACCCGGGACCGGAGGGTTGGATCGCCACGCGCACGTAGTTGGTGTTCCGAGCCGGCATCTGCGCTGATGTTCGCTTCCGATAGTCCGCAAGCATCCGCGCCATCCGATTCGCCACCTCAGGCTTTTCCTGGCTCAGGCTGCGGGTCTCGGATGGGTCCTTTGCCAGGTCATAGAGTTCCAGATAACCGCTTTCATAAAACTCGATGAGCTTGTAGTCCCCCTCCCGCACCACTCCACCCGGTCTTCCTCCCTGATTGCTGTAGTGGGGGTAATGCCAGTAGAGAGGCTCCGCCTTTGAGGTCCCTTCACCTCGCAGGCTCCCGGCAAAGCTTCGCCCATCGCGATCACCGGGAGGGGCGCCCACGCCCGCCCAATCGAGAAGCGTCGCCTGCAGGTCCATCGAACTGCAGGGCAGGTTGGGTTGGGAGCCCGCAGGGATCCTGCCGGGCTGACGAGCCAGCAACGCCACGCGGAGGCCTCCCTCATACAGATGCCCTTTGCCGGCCCTTAAAGGATGATTGGATGTGGCGGGCGTGTTCGGACCTTCCTGCACGTGAAGCCCGCCGTTGTCAGAGGTGAAAACCACCAGGGTGTTGTCATCAATGCCCGCGTCCTTCACTGCTTTCATCACCGATCCCACCGATTCATCCATCGTCTCCAACATCGCCGCATGGAGCGCATTGGTTTGTTGCGATCCGCTCTGGATGCGATTCCGGAAATGCGCCACGCGGTCTTCGCGGCCATGGAGCGGGATGTGCACCGCCACCTGAGCGAAGTACAGGAAGAACGGGCGGCTGGCGTTCTCGCGAATGAAACGCACCGCGCGCCGCGTCATGGCGGAAGTGAGCTCCTCGCTGTCAGCCGCCGCCTCCAGTTCCTCAATCCCTTTGGCC
>VHDG01000699.1 GCA_016871475.1 Verrucomicrobiota bacterium | reverse complement strand
ACCGGGTTTGTCGGACGGAAGGACGAGGGATGCGGTTCCTAGCTGCGCTGCACCTTCTCCCGAACCGGCGCTGTTAACGGAGGGCTTCTGGGCCACAGGTGTCCAGGGGCCGTCCGGCGATGTGGCGGACTCCAGCACATGGCCATCAATCACAACGGGCATCGTCAGCCTCACCGTTTTCTCGATTACGAGTTCGGGGGAGGCGGCTACACGGAAGTCGACATGGGAGATACCGGATTCGGGCACGAGCGATCCCGAGCCTTCACTCACATCCACAAACTTCCATGCAACGGTGTAACGTCCCGGCGCGGCGGAGGCATCCGTCCAGAACACGGGCTGGAAGTCGAACTCATTGGCGTCGCCAAGGAGATGGCGGTCGCCGGGATTGGCCAGGATGGTGGTGTTGGTTGCCAGGCCGATGTTGAGCCCTGGCGTAAGAGATACGAGTTCGACGGCGAGCGTTTGTGCGGGGATGACTTTGGAGTACACCGCGTTGTCGAAGTTTGCAAACTGCGGTCCAAACCTGTTGAACAGCATGTGCCATTCTGGCGAGCCGTATCCGTACTCGTTGGTCTGTCCGTTTCGTTTCTCAAACCGCAACGCCTGGACCGAGCGGAAACGCATCGTGCTGTAGTGCTCTGCTGTGGAGGCGCTCACCAGCTTTCCAACCCATGCCCCTTTGCCTGCCACAAGCGTCAGCGGCGGCTGGCGCGTGCCCACCTCGGGGATGCGGGTGTTGGAGTTTGTGGGGACAATTTTGAGGTCGTTCGTGGGGCCGCTATACGAGTAGGTGCCGATGTTGTGAAAGTGATTCTGGCCTCGGTTATCCGCAAAGGCGTGTGGGTAGAAGAGAGTGATTTTTCCTCGATTGGGATTGGGTAGACCACGATAGGACGCCGGCGCAAATACCGTGGGCTGGTCGTCATAACCCACGTAGTAACCAGAGATCTGGCCCGACGCGGAGGGCATCACGCCGAGCAGGGCTCCGGCGAAAAGCCCACCCAGTGAACAGAGACGATAACGGAATTGGGACTTCATAACTTCAATACGGTTTCTTTAATGGAACAGGTGTTGGTTGTGTTGCTGGAATCACCCTCCGGAAATCACACAATTCCGGACAAAATCATGAACGGGAGAGGGGGGACGGGACTGAGATCCGGATCAGGAGTAGACGGAACGAAGCTCATCCGCACAGGCAGCAGGGACAAGTCACCCGATTCTGGCAGCGCACACTGCGACAGGTTATGTTGGTGAATTCAGTTCAGTTCTGTTCAGGTCCGGTACAGCACTCCCGTCGCAGAGGGGGGCGGGCCGCACCCGTAGGGAAGGATGCAGGCGGCTGTGGAGAACAGGGGGGACGGGGACAGAGGGATCCTGCTGATGAGGCCCAGGGGAGCGAGCAGTGTGGGCGACGCCGTGGCCGAGCTGAATGCCTTACCATGGGCGATGACATCAATGACGCAATCGCCGCGGTCCCCGGAGTCTGTTGGATTGGAAGGTTTCTTGATTGCCTCGTGACCGTGTCCACAGTGACAGCCCGCGGACACCGCCGTGCCCCAGGCATGCCAGCGCTCATGCGCCTCACGATCCGACGCAAGCCAGAGCAGGACGAGGAACACCGCCAGTTGCAAGCCTCCGGCAGCCACCCTCAGGGACCCGGACATGCTCAGGAATCGTGCAACAACAACTTCAAAAATACTCCCGGGTTCCTTCACCCTGGAGCTCTTGTCCGTTGAAGCATTGAAGATGAAGAAGGATCGTAGCCTCTTGGTCACGGGCCCATGATCAGGGCACGCCTCCTCGCTGCTCTCAGGCCGGGAGCAATATCCCGGCGAGGAAGCATCGCAAGCGATTCCTGCACGATTCCCAAGTTCAATGCCGAACGAACGCATTCTCAAAATGTCACATACAAATGACGACCTGATTCATCCGGGATGCTCAACACAAACACAAGTTCTTTTTGCAAAGTATTTGCACTAACGACTTCCAATGAGTTCAGGCCCTTGATGGCAGGGTCGGGGGTTGGGTTTTTTTATCGAAGAGTGCTGGGATCTCCGGCTTCCGTGCTCGCGTGCTTTGTCCGGCTGACGAGCCAAGGCTTGTCTTGCTGAGGACTCTCGCGGGGGTCTAGCATTCGGCAAATGACACCGTTGCGATCTCTCATCTCAGGCTGTCTGCTTCTCATCCTGAGCCACGCACTGCCGGTTCTCGCGGGGGCTTCCGAATCGCCGCGTCCCTGGCCGGGAGACGAATGGCGCGCGCAAGGCCGGATCATCGATCTCCATCTCCACGTCAACAACAACACGCAGCATCTCCAGCGTGCCATTAGGATTCTGGAGAAGGCGGGCATCGGGCTCGGGATCAACCTCAGTGGCGGCACGGTCACCAGCAAGAACGGAAGTGCCTCATCCTTCGAGAAGATGAAGCAGCTCCAGGATTCCCTGGCCCCCGGACGTCTGATCTCCTACTTCAACCTCGATTATTCGGAATGGGATGCCCCGGACTTTGCGGAGAGAGCGGTGAAACAGGTGGAAAAGGCCCATCAGCTCGGTGCGGCGGGGTTGAAGGAATTCAAGCGGCTCGGGCTTACGGTGCGGGATGGGCAGGGACGGTTGGTGAAAATCGACGACCCGAAGCTGGACGGTGTGTGGCGTCGATGCGGGGAGCTAGGGATGCCGGTCAGCATACATGTTGCGGACCCAAAGGCATTCTGGCTGCCGTACAACCAGCAGAACGAGCGGTGGAAGGAACTGCGCGACCATCCGAAGTGGTGGTTTGGGGACCCCAAGGAATTCCCTTCACGAGAAGAGCTGTTG
>VHDG01000698.1 GCA_016871475.1 Verrucomicrobiota bacterium | reverse complement strand
TCACCAAGTCGTGAGTGGTTTGGTAAAGGCCGCCACAGCGAGCCTTCAGCGTACAGTTTCCGATCCAATCCTCCAGGCTGCCCGGGGCTCCACAGATGTCGGGTGGGCCTGAAGGGTTGAGGGAGGTATGACCTAGATGACCCGCCCTGCCGATCTCCCCTCGGAGGAGATTTCCATCGACCATCGCGGCCCCGCCCACACCGGTGCCCAAGGTGAGCAGGATGACGTTTTCACAACCTTTCGCTGCTCCAACCCAAACCTCGCCCAGGAGCGCTGCATGGGCATCGTTAAGCACAGGCACCGCATCTGTTCTCGCCAACCAGCGGGTCCAGTCAAGTCCCTCAAGACCCTGAAGCCGGCCAGGCATGTAGGCGATGGCCCGTTCGTCCTTCGATGTCAGCCCCGGGGCAGCGACACCGATGGAAGCTGCGGGTGAGCCCTGTTCGCGTTCGTAGAAGCGAACCAATTCCCGGATTGTTTCGGCCCATTGCATGGGCACAGCGGGGTCGAAATCCGCTTGCTTGCGGCTCAAGACTTCGCCCTGAGGAGTCACCGCCACGCTCTTGGCGCTTGAACCACCCAGGTCTATTCCGAGTGCGTAGGTTGCGAGAGAAACGTCAGACATACTGGCCTTCCGAGACGCTCCATCCCCCATCCACTGCCAGGACTTGTCCGGTCACGTAACGAGAGTCAGGAGAGAGCAGATAGACGGCGGCGGCATCCAGATCCTCGGGACGTCCGATGCGTCCGCCATCCAATGGTTGTTTGGTTGCGATGAACTTCAGGATGTCGTCATTTTCCTGCGCCCGCTTGGACATCGGGGTTGCGACCAGGGCGGGGGCGATGACGTTGATTCGAATGTTCCTGGGGGCGTATTGCGCGGCGGCGGACCTGCTGAAACCGATGATGGCAGCTTTGGCTGCGGCGTAGGCGTGGGTGGTAAAGTGATGAGGCGAGGGTGAGAACCCGAGAACCGAGCCCATGTTCAGGATCGCTCCGCCGGTACCCTGCGCCAGAAACTGTTGGAGCGCGGCGCGGTTCGAGTAGAAGACAGAGTCCAGGTTCAGGTGCAGGGTGGCGGACCATCCCTCGTCGGTAATCTCATGCGTCGGCCCATCGCCCATTCGACGTCCGCTTCCGCCGGCGACGTGGTAGAGGCCATCAAAGCGTCCAAATGCTTCGATGCATCTGGAGATGACTTCAGGGGCAGTCTTCGGGTCGGACGCGTCGGCGGCGAAGCAACGGGCCTTTGGGCCGAGCGATTTGGCAGCCGCCTGAACGGTGTCCGGGTTACGCCCGACGGCGACGACGGCAGCTCCTGCCTGGACGAAGGCTTTTGCGGCTGAGAGGCCGATGCCGGTCGTGCCGCCCATGACGACGAGAGCGAGATTGTTGAGAGAGCCTAGCATGTGCGGAACGAAGCTAGTCCTGCGAGGGACAAAACTAAAACTGTTTTTGAGGTGGAATAGTGAGAAAGGTCATTGGGGCGAGCTGAGTCTCTGCTGATGTGGGTCATTGAGATTTACTCCAGAGAAAGCCGCTGGCTTTGCCGGGGGACTCGCGGAGTTAGACAGTTCCGGGAATGGTCGTTGTGGTGACAGAGAAGGACCGAAAAAGACTGAGAACCACGGAAAACGCAGACCACACGGAAAGAAAACCGGTCTAGTTTTTCCCTCTTATTCCGTGTCTTCCGAGTGATCCGTGGTCAACCCATCGGTGGTTTCAAACCTTGGAACAGGCGCCGAGAGAGAAGGGTGTTGCCCTGGGAGGTGAAGGGGAGTTGATCTCCCTTCGCCATGCCTCATTGACCCACAAGAACAGTCCCAAAAGTTGGGAGGTCAAAGTGAGGCGGGTGTGGCAGCGGCGGGTTCCAGTCGGATCCAATCCAGGTTCATCAGGCCGCCTTTTCCAGGGTTTGAGAACCGGATCAGAAGGTCCTTTCGTTCAGGCACCGCTGACATGGGAGTAATCAACTCCACGTATTTGTCCCATCCTCCCGTAGGCTCAACTCGAATCTCAGCCAGCACCGGCCCTTCTGCGGATCCCGCCCGGAGTTCAATCGTGCCTCCGCTTCCTCCGCTCGAAACCCGCAGCCGGGCTTGTGCGACATCTCCAAGATTGAGGGATCTGAATAGGAGAGTATGTCCGTGGTCGATTGCTCCAACCACAGGGCCCAGCGTCTGAGGTCCGACTTTTTCATCGGCCGATTCGGCCTCCAGCTGTCGGGATCGCAATCGGACTGCGGTGCTTGAGCTCAGCGGCCCTGCCTGACCGTTGCCCCCGTCGGTGTGGGAGGCTTCGAGCAGGGCGGTCTTGAACTTGGAGTCCGTGGGCACGGAGATGGAGCCTGATATTCCTTTCATCAGATTTGCCCCTCCCTTGCCGGGTTCCAGCGCATAGATCCATCGCACCATCATTCGCACCTGGTCGGGGTGAAGACTTTCATGAGGCAACATCGGCGCCTCGCCCCACACCCGGCTGCTCCCCTTGATCACGCGGGTGATGGTGTCCTCGATCGATCCCTCCTTGCCACGATACTTGTTTGCGACATCGAGGAACGCGGGGCCAACGATCCTGGTCTCCGTGGCGTGACAGTTGAAGCAGTCGCTCTGCTTCATCAATGACAGGCCCGGATCTGCCTCTACAGACTTGCCGTCAGATCCCATCCAGGTCGCGTTGACCATCGTTCGGGCTCCCAGCCAGTCTTCATCCCCCTCGGAGCTGCCATCCTCACGATCGTTGACGGTGACCTTGTATTTGAGCGCCTGGCCTGGTGTGAAAAAATCTCCGTCCTGTGGAGCGAGAAACCGGATCGTCGGAGT
>VHDG01000697.1 GCA_016871475.1 Verrucomicrobiota bacterium | reverse complement strand
AAAACTTCTTCAGATCGACAAGGATTACGGCAACCTCTCCGAACAGGGAGGCTCCCGTCGGGTAACCGAGGAGGATGAGGAGCGACGGCAGTTCATGTTCGACTCCATCACCACCACCACCACCCTGCACGATAACCTGATGGAGCAGGTGCGAACCTCGGATCTCAGCCCGGAGATCCTGGCCGCTGCCGAACTCGTCGTCGGCAACATCGACGACTATGGCTACCTCAAAGCCACACCCGAGGAGCTGGCCCAAAACCATCAAATACCTCTCGAGGTCGTCCAGAAGGCCATCCAGACCATCCAAACTTTCCAACCCGCCGGAGTGGGAGCCGCCGATCTCCGGGAGTGCCTCCTCCTTCAACTCGAGCGCGCAGGCAGAAAGGATTCCCTCGAATACCGGATCGTCGATCAACAGATGGAGGCTTTGGGTAAACGCAGAATGCCCGAGATGGCGAAAGCCCTGGATTGCTCCATCGACGAAATCCAGGATGCGGTCCAGCTGATCGGAAAACTCGACCCACGCCCCGGCCGGGCGTATCTGCCCGACAATGATCAGTTCGTCGTTCCAGATGTTTTTGTCACAAAGGTCAACGGAGAATACGTGGTCACATCGAACAATGACCACATCCCCCAAATCCGGATCAGCAATCACTACAAGGACATCATGTCCCGGGCTCAGACCGATAACGAGGCGCGGGACTACATCCGCGACAAGATCAAAGCCGGAAAGTTTTTCATCAACAGCCTCCACCAGCGCCAGCGCACCATCCTGAACATCGCCAGGGAGATTGTGAGGCGTCAGCGAGGGTTCATGGAGCACGGGATTTCAGCCCTGGTGCCGATGACGATGGTGCAGGTTGCCGAGAGTGTTGATCCTCAGGTGCACGAAACCACGGTCAGCCGCGCGGTTTCCAGCAAATACATCCAAACCCCTCAGGGCATGTTCGAGATGAAGTTCTTCTTCACCTCAGGCATAGCCACATCAACGGGTGGCGAGATGTCCAATACCAGTGTGAAGGACATCATCTCGGAAATCTTCAGCAACGAGAACCCGGCCAAGCCTCTGTCGGACGCCGAGGTGGTGAAGATGCTTGAAGCCCGCGAGATCATGATCGCCCGCCGCACCGTTGCGAAATACCGCGACGAGCTCAACATTCTTCCCTCCAATCTCCGTAAGGTTTACTGACCCGGACAGCTCCAGATCTTTCTTCCACCTCCTGACAAACAGGAATGGCCCCGCATGGGGATCCGCAGAGAAGACCAAGGCCGGCAATGTTATCCGCAGATTTCCAGCTACAAGCTTCTGAACATCTGCGTAATCCGCGCTATCCGCGGTTCTCATTCCTCTTTTCAGGATGAACCGAAGTCCGATGTCCCGGACCAGATCACACATTCGGACCGGGACAGGGGGATGAGTCAGACGAATGGGGGTCAGACGAATAAGGACTGAATTTGCAACGATGACCGATACCCGACCAGGTCCTGAGGATAACCCCAGCCCACCCACCCAAAGAAATTTCCCTCAGATTCGGGGCTCCGCAGATGAGATTCCCAGAAGTTGTTCCTCAGTCCCTATCTGTGGAGTCCTGAATCTGTGGGAAACCATCTCAGGTAAGAACGTTCCGGGTATTCATTGTTCTTCAACACCATTCGTCTGACACCCATTCGTTTGATTTCCATCCCCTGATGTCGTGTGCCAGACCCAGACCCGATTCGACAGGAACATTTGGGACAGGAAGATGGGACGAGAAATCTTCTTGTCCCGAGTCTGCCTGTGTCCCTAGAGGAATCACGCGCGCTTCCTCAGAACCGCACGATAAAATTCACGGTGAGCAGGTTTTCAACGAGTTCTCGGGCAATATTCCTGTCCCCAATTTTCCTGTCATAAACCGAAATTCAGAAGTGAAGACCCCGGTTCTCCTTCCTCTTTTCAGGTTTGGATCAAAATCAGAATTCTTTTCTGCGCCATTCCAGTCTCTGCGTTGTAACCTTGGATTACGATTCCGAGGGGAAGAGATCGGTGGGCAGACGCGAGTTAACAGGTGACATGCCCCGCGGTTGAAGTATTATCCGTTCGTTTTCGTCGCAACGCATATTCATGAATAAGATTGCCCCTCTCCGGACATCGCCTGCTTTGCTGCATCGTTTCTGCTTGGTGACTGCCCTGGTCACATCGGTTCTCACACTCCTGGCTCAGGCTGTCTGGGCTGCAGCCGCTGAGACTCCACCACCTCCCGGGCTCGGGGCACGTTCCATATTCAACGGTAGCAACCTCGACGGTTGGGAAGGCGATCCAAAAATCTGGAGTGTGAAGGACGGCGCCATCACAGGTGGATCCTTGACGGAGACGATCCGTCAGAACGAGTTCCTGGCGACTCGTCGTCACTACACCAACTTCGTCGTCCGCTTCCAGATTCGTTTGTTGGGCACGAACGGGTTTATCAATTCAGGGTTTCAGATTCGTTCGCAGCGGGTTCCGGGGAGCTCCGAAATGTCCGGCTATCAATGCGACTATGGCGAGCCCACGTGGTATGGCTGCATCTATGACGAGTCCCGCCGGAACCGCCTCGTGGCCTCCTCTGACATGTCCAAACTCCGGCCCGTGCTTCGGCGCGATGGTTGGGACGATTACGTGATCCGAGCGGACGGCGCTCGTGTGACCACATGGATCAATGGCGTTTTTGGAGTGGACTACATCGAAAAGGAGACCGGCATCAAGGACTTCGACTGGGGCAAGATGGGGGTTCAGGTTCATGGTGGAGGGAAGGCGCTGGTCCAGGTGCGGGCGGTCACTGTTGAAGAGCTGCCTCCAACACCCG
>VHDG01000696.1 GCA_016871475.1 Verrucomicrobiota bacterium | reverse complement strand
TTCCGGAGCCGCAAGCTGCATCCTGGCGGCCAGCTCGTAGCTCCGGATACGGGCCTCGAGCCTCGAATCCCGGGAGCGCCCCTCCTTCGCATGTGCACGATTAAGGTCCTCCAACAGCGCGAGGGCTTCACCTTCGCTTTCCTTGTTGACGAATTTTCCACCACGGCCGGGAAACAGGTCGCGAATAGGTTCTTCCGAGCCCGGGTTGATCACCGTGCCGGCATGGTTGCCTGGAAGGAAGGCCGAGTCCCAGTTCTTGGGGCCGTTGGAGGCAAACCCGCGATGGTCAGGCAACACCACGAAGGTGGGGAGATTCTCATTCAAGCTCCCCAACCCATAGCTCACCCAACAGCCTGCGCCGGGGAAACCAGGCGATTGAAAACCGGTCGCCTGAAGCATCGTCGCCTGGCTGTGCACTCCGGTCTTCCCCACCACGTTGTGCACAAACGCCAGTTCGTCCACGACCGGCGCGAGATCGGACACCACTTCACTCAGCATCCGGCCTGATTGACCGTAGGATTGGAACTTCCAGACAGGCTTCATCCATGGCCCCAGTCCATCCTGAAATGCCTCCACCTTCTCGCCGAAGTCCGACGGTTTTCCATGGTGCTTGACCAATGCAGGCTTGTAGTCGAACAGGTCGATGTGACTGGCCGCCCCGGCCATGAAGAGTTGAATCACCCGCTTCGCTCTGGGGGCATGATGGGGCAGTCTGGAGGCATCCGTTAAGTCTGTCCTGGCCAGGACCTCTGATGATTGGGCCCCGGCCTCCATCGTGAGCAGCTTGGACAGCGCAACCCCTCCGAGTCCACCCCCGGAGCGCCAGAGGAACTCCCGTCGACTCAAGTCGTGTGGCTGTGAACGAACGCGGTGAAAGGGTGAACCGGGGTTCATGGGCGTGCTCAATTCGGTTGATCCCTCCACATGCCCGCATAGCCCTTGGCGACCGCCCACAAAACGCGTGGAAGGCCAGGTCCGGTGCAGCGCTCATCGCAACGCACCAGAGCTCCGTTCAGCTTGTGAGTTGCAGGAGCGCCAAAAGGCTCTGTTGAATCCGCGGGCATGGGAGGATGGCAGTCGGAAAGACCTGCACAGTCAACGAGAAACACGCCGTGTTGGCGATCCACGCGCTACTCCCGCAGTCTGAAAAACCGGCTTTGGCCCGATTCGAACACAACCCGATGGCCACTCGAAGCCCCCGAAACATCCGTCCATGGCCCGGCCGGATCCAATGCTGTTTGCAAAACAAAATCGCCCGCCCAAGTGAGACGGAAGCCGTCGCCCTCTACGGAGACATTGAGCATGGGCGGATCGCCGCTGCCGGCGACGCTTATCCCGACCAGACCCGCCCCAGGCATCCAGGCGAATACCGTCTTCCCGTGAGCCGCGATCGATGCCAGCCGGGAACCTGGAGGAGCGATACCAGGAAAGAACTCCGTGTCCACCAGCGCGAGATCCTCGTTTGATATCCGATGAAAGAGCACCGGCGTGGAAACTCCCGGGTGGACCGAGGCCAGCAACGAAAATCCATCGAGAAAGGCGATTGGCGCGGCTTCGGCGGGATAATCATCCGGGCCTGCCGTCCGCAGAACCGAAGCGAGACCTGATGCGAGATTGAAGCCAATCGAGAGCAGTGCGGAATTCTGCGGCTTGACCCAAAACGAAGCGCCTTGCCCAAACGCCGGGACGGAACCCAGCGATCCGGGCGGGACATCCACCTGAAACCTCCTCGCGCTCAGAGTGGCTCCGTTCGGAGTCAGAATGGAAAAACTGTTGCCTTGTTCGGACGTGAGGAGGATTTCAAGGGTTGGCCCTGATCCACGAACCGCCATTCCCGATCCCCATGAGCTGGCTGCTCCCAGTCCAGGATCGCCGGCGAAAACCACGCCGGGCGTGGCGTTACCATCATCGTTGGGCCAGCGGTAAATGCGAACCGGCGTGGCGACCCCATCCTGACTGATCGTGGAAGCATAGATCGCCCCGTCATCCGCGCTTGCGATGCTCCCCAGTCGGAATGCCCCTGGACCCAGAAGTTCGGAAGCCAGCGACAGAACGCGGACGGCATCGCCGTTGGCCGGATCCACCACAAACACCGTATTGTTCCCCTCCCTATGGAGAAGCACCAGGTTGCCGCTCTGGCGATTCACCGTCATGGCCATCGCAACCGGGGAGGCGGGCACATGGGAAGCGGCCCCCGGAGCAACCGCCCAAGCTCTCGACGCAACCTTCGATCGCACACTCTCGAGGACCGTCAACTGCGCTTCACGACTCGTCACAGTCCCGAGGCTGTTTGAGGCGACCACCTGGTACACGCCGGCGTTTGTCCCGCTGGCCGAGTCGAACCTGAGCACTCGATTGGTTTCACCTGGGATGGGTGATTCACCCACAGTCCACTGGAACCGGATGGGCTGCTGGCCCAAGGCACTGGCTGCAAAAAACACCGGAGCTCCCTCCAAGACATCCAGATCGGCCGGCTGTTCGACGAACTCGGGAGCGGAGGTCTCAGAAGCGAGGGCAACGGCGATCAGACCATTCTGGGATTCGAGGGCGTAGAATCGACCTCCACCGAACGCAGTCTGCCCGATTCCCGCGGCATTGGGTGAAGAGGGCTCCGGCATGGACATCTGCCCTAAAAGCAATGCGGATGAAGGTGAGGAGACGTCGAAGATCAAGAGCCTGTGCGACTCCACATTGAGCCCGATGAGTCGGGAGGAGGAAGCATTGAAAGCGATGGGACCGATGCCCTCCGCGAGAGTGATGGGAGAGAGCGAGGTCGCGGTTATGGAAAGAGCGGAGGACGTTGGGAATGAAACACGCAGGAC
>VHDG01000695.1 GCA_016871475.1 Verrucomicrobiota bacterium | reverse complement strand
ATCATGAAGTTCTTCGGGCGCATTTTCCACGGCGGAAAACTAGAGCCTGGATCCGCCCTGGGCAAGGAACCGTTCTTTGGGCGAATCGTGGAAAACAACTTCCGATTCTTTCGGGTCGGAGTTTGAGCGTCGCCGAAGGCGCCAGCCCGAATTTCTCACACTCTTCAGAGAAATATGAGATGCGGCTTCGGAGACCGCACTACCGGGCTGCGGTTTCGCCTGCGGTCGGTCGCACTTTCAGCATGATGGGACGCGAAGTCTGGCGGCCTGCCTGATTCTCCACCGCGTAGAACGGGCGATCCTGTTTCTCAACCCATTTGGACGCGGTCAGGAAAATCTGTCGCGCATTCTCCTCCTTCAGGAACGTGATCCCGTTCAGACCGAGATTATCCACGATCACACCATGCGGCAGATTGTTGACCTCGAAAGTCACCACATCCTGATGGCCGTTTCGTTGGATCGACAGCCATGCGGGAATCATCTGACCGGGTGCGATCGTGATTTCCATGGGGGACTCAGAACGCGAAGGGGAGGCTGTATCCTGGCCCGCATAGGCTTCCAGCGTCACAAGTAATTTGGGTTTCGAATCTGCAAGGCGCAGTGTCCCAAATGATCCCACGTTCATGGAGACGAAGCCGCCTTCCACATCCGCCTGGGCTGTGAGTTGGATCCGGGCGCAATCAGCTTCCGACGGCTTTTCAGCAGTCGAGGTTGCCGTGATCACGCTGGTCACCGAGTCATGCCCGGCTTCGATCAGCAACGGAGAGGCGCTTTCGAAACCGGCAGGCAGACCGGTCAACGTGACCCGTATCGGCCCTTCAAATCCATCGTGGCGCGAAGCCCTCACGGTGAAGGTTTGGCCGCTGCCTGCGGCGATCACAGGATTGGCTCCCTCGAGTGTTGCTGTGAAGCCGGGATCGGGATGCCTTAGTCGCAGCGTGTAGAAGTGACGCGGGCTCCCGCTCCGAAGCGATTCCGTGACGCGGATTGTGTAGTCGCCTTCGGTCGGTGCGGTGAAGAACAGTCTCGAGTCGCTGCCAGCCGTGCGATCGCCGTCGTCATCGTTGGCATAGAACAGGGTGAAGACCGGGAGTCCGTTGTTGGGAAGTTTTGTTCCCAGGGGCTTCGGAGAGACGATGAAGCCGGTTTCGTCCAGCGGATGTGCGGTGGCTGTTGTGTCCAGGAAGGCTCTCCGTTTGCCGCCACGGGAGTACATCAACATTTCCGAGTCAGGCCCCTGCGGCATTCGGAACAGTTTCATCACATCCCCATTCAGATACAGGTATTCGTTGAGCTCCATCTCCTCGTAGTGATCGAGGCGCATCCCGAGGGCGTTGGCTTCGGCCGACCGAAAATTGACCGCTGTGTTTCGGACGGCTTGTAGAAGCAGGCGCGGGACGGGCTTGCCCATGGAATCCAGCACTTCGATTTTGGTGTCCGCAGGCGAGCCTCGCTGCGCCGCCACGGTCTCAATGATCACCCGCTCCCCGGCCTTCGCCCGGAACGAATAGTAGTCAGCGTCCTCGCTCCCAGGTTTGACCTCCGACCAAAGACGGCCCGATGCCGAGCCTGGGAGCGCAATGTTCCCAGCCTTGTCCGGAGCGTCGTTAGGCTCACGTTCCACGGTCACCGGCTCGGATGTGATTTCCAGTTCGGGCAACTTGCGCCAGCGATAGAGCTCTGGATCCAATGCGAGGGTTTGACGTCCGGGTTCTCCTGCTTTGAGCGTGATTTCGGCCGTGTCCGGCAGGTTCAGTCCAACCAGTTTGATCCTGGCTTCAGTGTTCGCACCCAGGGTCAAAGGAAATGCGCTGGTCACAAAGCGGAGGGGACCGAATGCGATGCGATAGGAATGATCGGGAGATCCGCTCAACGTGTCGTCCTTGATCACCAATCGATGTTTCCCGGCAACAGCGGCTTTCACTGCGAGGAGCGGCTCTCCGCCATCGAAAGCGGTCTCCTGGGCTACAAGCCGGCCCTCCGGATCGTAAAGCTCAAGGAGCGGGTTCAGTTTTGATCCGATCTCCCGTGAAGCGATGTCGAATACCATCATCTCGCCCACCGCAGCGGTGAGTTCGATCACGTCGGAATCACCGGGTTTCTCCAAAGCTCCCCAAAGCGATCCTCGCAGAGCGCTGGCTTGAAATGTGTTGGCATCGGGATCCTCCTGAAAGTTCGGAAGATCATCCACCCAGATCTTCAGTTCCCCACTCTCTCCTCCGGGGCCCATGGCTGTGAGGCTGTAGGATCCTCGTGGTGTAGAAGATTCCACCTTCAGCTTCACCGATATTTTGTCATGACCTCCGGGTTTCACCACGACGGTCTTGAGCCCTGGATGGCCGATTTTCAACGAGGCCACGCCTTCCAGATTCTTGCCCGTCAGTTCAACGAGAACCTCGGAACCTCGTTGAATGCCGCGTGGAAGGAGTTTGGTGAGCTCAGGCTTGGCTGGAGTGAAGTTTCCCCCCGTGGAGGTGTCGTAATGTCCAAGGCTTCCGTCCAGACGCCCGACAACCAACTCCCGTCCAGCCGATGCGAATACGAGGGCAGGGGAGAGATCCGGCTGCTGAGGGAGCGATATTTTCTCCGTCAAGTCTGCCGCGTTCCAAATCTTGACCGTCCGGTCTTCCGCGGAAGAGGCCAACAATGTTCCATCGGGAGAAAGAGCGAGGTTGAGCAGCGCACCTTCATGAGCGAAACGAGATTCAAGAATGGGGTTCTGAGTTTCCAGAGCCTGGGGACTGATCCTCCAGACACGGATGCGGTTGTCAGCCCCGCCCGCGAACAAGCGCCCGCCGCTGCTGCTCCAGGCGAGGGTGTGTTGTTC
>VHDG01000694.1 GCA_016871475.1 Verrucomicrobiota bacterium | reverse complement strand
TTCCTGCTGACTCCCGGCTATTACTCCTCAACGGCGGCCGAGTCGGCCAAGGACGCAACCCTTCGGAGCGGCGGAACAGCTTCCGCCAAGACGGCCATGACCAGCCGGGACCCTGGCGGCACCGGACATCGCATCACGCTGACCAATGGAGCGGCCAGAGTACCGGTCATCGTGGTGCGTGGCACGCCCTACCAGATGGGCTGGCAGCTGGGTCGTTTGATGCGCGACGAAATCCAGCAGTTGGCGCCGACAGTCGTGGCCGGTTTCAAGAAGGAGCTCAAGGTCACGGACGAGACACTCGACCTGGCATGGGCCACGACCGCGGGCTACACCGATGCGCGGGTGCAGCAGCAGCTGGTCGGTCTGTCGGAAGGCAGCGGCCAGCCCGTTCGCCTGATTCAACACATACATTGCCTGCCGCTGCTCATGCCCTATTCGTGCAGCAGCATCGCGGCGTGGGGTGAATCGACCGAGGACGGACATCTTTACCAGACCCGCAATCTTGACTGGTCGCTCAAGGCCGGCGCGCACGAGTTCCCGGTGCTGGTCGTCTATCTGCCAACGGAAGGTCATGCGCATCTGACACCGTCCTTTGCCGGATTCATCGGCGCGCATTGCGGCATGAATGCGGCCGGCATTGTTCTCTCGGAGATCGGCGATGCCTCCGCCAAGGAGATGCCCTACAACCTGCACGCCCCTCATTTCACGGCCTGGTTCCGCACCGTTTTGTATGACGCGGATTCCTTGGGCGAGACTCTCGAACTCTTTCGTCAGGTGCCACCGACCAAGCACTATCACTTTGTGTTCGGCGACGGACGCGCCGACAGAAAGGCCGTGAAGATCCGGGCCGCCACTGGCGGGGGGCGTGCGAAGCCCGAGATCGACGTCTGGGCCGACAACGATCCGGCGGACGAACTCGCGCCCAAGGTTCTCTCCTGTGCGGTGTATCACGATGAAGGCCGGGGAGTGTTTCCGAATCTCCAGGCTCAACGCGGAAAGTTGAACGGCGAAAGGCTCATCGCCCTGGCGAATCAGATCCCGATCAAAGGCGGCAATGTCATGAACGCGGTCTTCGACGCGACAGCGTTGCGCGTGTGGGTCAGCTATGCCGGCGGGGGACAGGAGGCCTATCAGCGTCCCTACGTCTTCCTTGATCTGGCCAAGCTCGATGCGGACGCCGATGGGCGCCCCGATCTGGGCCGCTGATGCTGATGAAAACCGATGGAAAGAATGGGAACGATGCGAGCAATGGAAAACATCCATCGCCTGATTCCTATTCCTCCCATGAAGAGCATCCGATCATCCCGCCGTGCGGCGACTGCCAAACGCTCCACTCCTTTTAAAAAGCCGAGCACGAGCATTTTCCTCAACGCGAACACCGGCGCGACCATCGCCTTCGGCGGCCCGATTGGCTTGAACACCTCCGCGAACACGCCGTTCACCGCCACGGGCGGCGGCACGGTCACGGCCACGGGCATCGGGCTCTACAACGGCAGGGCCGAGGCGAATACCGCCGCGAACACGATGGTTCCCTTCAGAGGCCACTGGCAGCTTTAACTATGGAGGCGGGGATACTGTGACCGACTTGGGCGCCGCACGACCGCCTTGGGTTGACCCTGTTTGTTACCCATGAACATGGGTATCCTCGCTTGTTGCGACTTGTCATATCGTAGGCATCGAAATGTCCATTCGAGTTCATTCGTGGCGCCGATTTCGCAGCGTGACAGCCCTCAAGATCGCGGCGGTGCTGGCAATTCAAATGCCTGCACGCGCCGAAGTCGACGTGTCGAGGCTCCCGCCGGCCGCCTCGCACCCCATCGATTTCACGCAGGACATTAAGCCGCTGTTTGAAGCGTCGTGTCTCAAGTGTCACGGAGACGAGAAGGCGAAGAACGGGTTCCGGATCGATTCACGCGCGCATGCCCTGGCGGGTGGCGATCATGGCGTGGCCATCATCCCGGGTGACAGCGCGGCTCGACCTTCCAGTTCATTTCGAAGCTGTCCGGGACCTGGACGTAAGTGACGTTCTCGACCAATCGGTCGCCACCGAGAATCCAAATCAGGCCCGCGTCCGTGTCTCGCTTGCCCAGCATGGGCAATGACTTCATGGCCCGATCACTTTTGTGTGACTCTAACTTGACCGATGCAACACGTTTCTTATATGTAATTCGTGATGTCTACAATGAGCCACTCCGCGCCCGCCCGCGACGGCGGAAATCCACGTCGCCCCCGGCTTGCGGCGCTGCGGGCGGAGAGCGGTCTGACGGTGCGCGCGGGTTCAATTGTCGCGCATCGAACGCCATGAATCGAAACCCGCCCAACCGCGACTATTTCTGGGAGCACATCCTGGAACAGGCCTCCCAGTCCGGCTTTTTTGAAAAGAACGCATCTCTTTTCTCGCGTCGCACCATGCTGGCAAGGTGCTTCAACGGAATCGGTGCGCTGGGGCTGGCTGCGGCGCTGGGTGAGCGTGCCTTTGGGGCCGAATTGCCGGGACTCATCGCACCGAGAGCTCCCCATTTTCCACCCAGGGCGAAGCGCGTCATCCATCTCTGGATGAACGGCGCGCCCTCGCAGGTCGATACCTTCGATCCCAAACCCGCGCTTGAGAGACTTGCGGGCAAGCGGCCGGAGAGCACCGTAAAACTGACCACTGAAAATGCCACCGGTGGGCTGATGCCGTCGCCGTTCAAGTTTTCCAAACACGGCCAGTCGGGGATGGAAGTCAGCGAGCTGTTTCCGGAGGTCGCGAAGTTCGCGGATGACCTGTGCGTGATTCGCTCGATGCACACCGACGTCCCCGTCCATGAATCGTCGAACTGGATGATGTTTACCG
>VHDG01000693.1 GCA_016871475.1 Verrucomicrobiota bacterium | reverse complement strand
TTACTCGGAAAATGGAGCTCGATTGAACAGATCCCTGGCAGTTCTGAGATTGACTTGTGACCGGCCTTTACTAGTTTACGGCCCCTTGGGCGCGCTTGGCACAGTGGTAGCGCACTTCCTTCACACGGAAGGGGTCGCAGGTTCGAATCCTGCAGCGCGCACCATTTTGATTTTTCCGGATCCGACCCAACTTCTCCCGAGTTAATCCCGCAGCCGCCTTCGATCGACCGCTGCTCAATGACACCCCCCCAGGCGCGCTGACTGCCCAGCAGTGTCGAAAGCTGATGGACTTCTGCCAACGAACCGACCCTGGCCCTCCGACGATCCCGGAATCCGCTCTGCTGGAAGGGCAGCAGCAGGCACCAAGTGCACAGCCACACATCAATAGCTTGGATGGCAAGCCTTGCAAACCGGACCGGTAGGGGGTTCTCTGGTCTCCCAATGCCCTTAACGACGCCCTCACGAACACAACATTCTCTCGCTATGCTCTCCATCTCTGCTTCCCGGGTTCTCACCCTCTGCTTCCTCGCGCTTCTCCTCGTTGCACCCGCTGAAAACTTCGGCGCAGACAAAGTCCGGACACCCTCGGATCGTGCCGTGATCTCCGCACTCAACGATGCTTCCAAAGCACTCGCGGCACGTGCCGGTGAACTCAAGATCAAGGGCGTCGGAGTTGTGGCGTATGCTGAAGGCGACTCCATCACGGCCTGGACCTCCAAAATGGTTGTGGTGGGATCTCTTGCCATGGAACCCAAGGGTGATGGCAAGGGTGCCAACCTGCTGGCCATCGCCTATGCGAAAGCTTCTGAAATGGCTTCGACCTTGAAGGACAGCGGCAGCAAGGTGCGAGCGCCTTTCACCGGCGAAGTAGGGTGGCAGGGAGGAGTGATCGCCCGGGGTCGCTCGGGTTTCCTGATAGCTGCTTTCAGCGGCGGACCTTCAGCCGATGACGTCAAGGCTTCCCAGGCAGCCATCGAAGTTCTCGCCAGGCGTCTCTGAGGTTCCGGTCGCTGATCGGCATCAGAAAGCCGCGCCCACCCAGCTCGATCTTGGAGACGCATCGAAAGCATGGGGTGTGGGTAGCAGGCGTTGCAGCTCAGTGGGCCCGGCCTGACTTGCGTAGAGATACGTCCAGCCGTCGCGTTGCCAGAAGGCCGTGGTCCAGATCCCTTCTTTTCCGAAGGCCGGTTGCTCCTGGAGTTGACGGTCTTCGAAAGCGGTACGACGTATCGCGAACACATGGAGCTCACGTCCGCTCGCCAGATGGAAACATACGAGCGCCACAGCTTCGCCTCGCCATTCCAGCGTTCGACACCCGATGCTCTGAAGCCGATTCAGGGGGTCTGGCAGGTTGTAACCTTCGGGTGTCCCGTTACTCGTGAGCCAGGAGGAGATCTCCGGTAGCTTGTCCGCAATGAAGTCGAGGGTGAACCCGCGGTTCAGAAAAGCCGTCATCTCCCTCTCGTAGTGCGCGAAGGTCGCGGGTCGGCTCGCCCGATTCCACATAAGCCAGCCCAGGCTGAACACCACCAACGCTGCAATTCCTGCTGCAGCAGACAACCAGCTTCGACGCCGGGTCTTCAAGGGCGCTTGCTCCGCTTTTTGTGTGTGTAAACCCGCGAGGATGGCTTCACGCAAACCCTCGCGTGGCTCGACTCCCGATAAAGCCTCTCTCAGTCTGGCGTCGGTTGCCTGATCCTGCTCAAACCACTGGTTCAATTCAGGGTCGGCAGCTGCGGCATCGAGCGCCGCCCGCATGGTCGAATCGGTCTTCTCGCCCTCTGTCAGGTCAGCGCGATGGGACCTCAGGATAAACTTCACCTGTTGTGGTTTCATTGTCTGCCCCCTGTTCCAGTATTGTGCGGGTCTATCAGTGAAATGATTTTTTGGGACTCTGCTTCCCGGCTTGTCCGTTGGCTCAGCAGTTTTCGAAGCATCAGCTTGCCCCGACTCAACCGCGACATCACCGTGCCCATGGGCAAGTCAAGCGCCTGGGCGATCTCCTGATAGGTCAGATCCTCAAGATAAAACATCGCCAGGGGAACTCTGTGAGCCTCCTCCATGGAATGGAGCATTCGTAAAACGGTCTCTCCATCCAGAGGAAACGACAGTGGGTCTTCCGGCAAAACCAGGTCTTCCGCAGCGAAGTCCAAAGGTTCCTCTGGAAACCGCTTCTCGCGGCGTTTGCGGTTCAGGAACAGCCTGTGGAGCGTCGTAAAGAGCCAGGATTTTGATTTGTCGCCGTCGCGGATCTGCTGTGATTTGGAGGCCCATATGTAAAAGGTCTCCTGTGTCAGATCACCTGCATCCGCCTCAGACAGCGTCAGGCTGTAGGCAAAGCGATAGAGCGCCTTGTAATGGGCGTCCACAACCGCTTCGAATTGCGCGCTGTCAGCTGGCATCACTCAAATGAACCCGACTGCTCATACCGCGGGTTTCCGGTGTTGTAGCGGGAACCCAGGGTCGAACACAGTCGTATGACGTTCAAAACGGCAGTTTATTCCCACCCTGCCCTGCCGGGTCTGGGTTTATAGGTTCGAGAAGCTGGATTCCGGACCTTGGAGAGGAGTTCGTCAAGCCAGCCCAACCCGCCCGACAGGATGGCACATCCCTCGTGATGCCTGTGCGTTGGAGGCTCTGCTTGAACCTCCGAAAGGCGTTGCACCCACTCCTGCTGCTCTGTAACGATTCGCGCGCACGATGAGCACAGCCTCCACTCCTGCGGAGCTCCCTGGTCTGAGCGTGAGCCTTGACAGGCTGGTCTATCGAAACGCAGCCGACGTTTCTCCTGACCGGCCCCACTGCTTCATTTACTTTCTGAGCATCCACAACCACTCGCAG
>VHDG01000692.1 GCA_016871475.1 Verrucomicrobiota bacterium | reverse complement strand
TCGGACCTCCTCGGCCGTCACAAGCTTGGCCTCCGGCCAGGAGCCCTTGCCTAGGACGCGCAAGCGGGCTTGGTTCGTGCCGCCCCTGGCGACAATCACACTCCCGGCGGAGCCGACTGAACTGGACCCCTCCACTTCCACCTCATCGCCCGCCCGCACGGACGGGTCGTAATTCATCACGTAAATGCCCCCGGTGGGATCCTGGAAAAAGCTCTGAAACCAGGTGGGCTCGTGAAACGTGACCACTCCGCGCAGGCGCACCGGGATCTGTCCTCGCGCCTGCTCCGGAGACAACGCCTGCAACTGTCGGACGGACCTGATCTCGGCAACGTTGGTCGTCCCGTTCGCCAGGCAGGCTTCATTGAAGCACAACTCGATCGCGAGGACCGCGACCAACATGGCCACGCCATGTCTCGTGTTTTGCTTCGCGCACTTCATGTCATCAGAAGGACAGCCTGACCATCGGCCTGACCGATTGCTACTTTCCGGCCCGAATCGAGTGGTTAGTTTGAAGTTTGTAGGCCGAAAGGCCGGGGCGAGCTAGAACGTTCTGTTCAATTGCTTGGACGACAATGATCCTCGGTGAAGCCATCCAGCGGGCCGCGCCTCCCTCTGGGACAGGCTGACGGCCAGGACAGGTTTGGCGCGACTTGCTTTGTCCTGACGGCGCAATACGCTGGCGCCCGTGCGTCAATCGAAGAAAAGCGCGGCGTTTCAAAAGCTGCTGGCCATCGCGGGCCAGTTGAAGTTTCCGCCGCACCGCATAGCTCACCTGTTGGATGCGAGGGGGCGACATGAGCTGCAGTTGCCGGATGGTTTTCCATTCACGGTCAGTCTGTTTCAATACCGCGAAGGAACGATTACCCAGCGCCTGACCTGGCACCAGCGGCTCGAATTATTGATGCCGCTCGACGGCCCCTTGCGGGAGCGCATGGGCGATCTGGTCGTGGATCTCATGCCGGGGGATATCCTGGTGATGGACAACCTCAAGCCCCACCAAGTCCTCGATGTTCCCGGGTTGAAAACACGCGCCGTGGTCATCACCTTCCTGCCGGAGTGCGTCTTCTCCCCCGGGGCACCTCCGGCGGACTACGCGTTTCTGCTGCCATTTTTCAGGAAAGTGGAAGGGCAGCCCCAGGTCCTGCGGGCGGACTCTCCCCTTGCGAACGAAGCGCATGACGCCATCGGGCGCCTGCTGGAATGCCATTTTAGCGGGCCCGGACTCCATCGCGCAGCCGGCTGCAAGGCCTGGCTCCTGGTGTTGTTGCACGCGCTGATCGAGGAGTTTCGGACATCGGCTCTGGATCGGGTTGATATCCTGCAGCGGCGGGAGCGGGTCGCCCGGCTCAAGCCCCTGTTCGACCATGTGCGGGAGCACTATGCCGATTCGATCCCGCTCGGTGAAGCAGCTGCCCTTTGCGGCATGAGCAAAGCGATATTTGGCCGTGAGTTCAGAAAGGCTTCGGGGATGACCCTGGGCAAATATCTGAATCAGATCCGCATGCGGCATGCGGTGGAGTTGCTCGAGGAGACGCGCGAACCGATCGCCGTGATCGCGATGCGGCTGGGGTTCAGTGACCAAAGCCACTTTGATCGCCGCTTTCGCCGGACATTCGGCCGGACACCGAGCCAGCATCGGGCCGGGTTGAGGAAGACCTCTGTGTCCTCCGATTCTCCGCGCTAGATTCCCCATCAGACAGACCTTTCAGCGCAGAGGTTCGGAGGACACAGAGTCGAGATGGAACGTTCCGCTCGACTCCTTGAAGAACTCTGACCCTCCCGCGCTGCCGCGCCCGCCTCACCACCGTGCAGCCGCGCCCGCGTCCACGTAGATCCGGCGCCGGTTCAAGCGGGCGAGGAGGCGCAGCGAAGACTGTCGATGGCGACGGCCACAAAGATGGTGGCGCTCGTCACCAGCGGGTAGCTGTAGGGATTGGCGTTGAGGATCACCAAGCCGTTCTCGACGGTCTGGATCAGCACCGCCCCCAGCACCGCCCCCGGCAGGACGCTGCCGCGTCCGCCAAACAAACTCACGCCGCCCAGCACCGCCGCGGCGATCGCGTTGAACTCCTTCTGCTGGCCGAAGCTTGGCGAGACCGCACCGGTCTGCGTGAGGGACACCAACCCGCTGACGGCCGCGCAAAAGCCGGTGATCACATACACGGCAAACAGCACGCCCGTCACGTTGAGCCCGGCCTTGCGCGCGGCATCGGCGTCCTAGCCCACGGCGTAAACCTGCCGGTCGAACGGCGTGCGCGTGAGCACCAGGTGCGCCGCCAGGCAGACCGCCGCAAAGACGATCACCGGCAAGGGCAGGCCCCAAAGCCTCGCCGCCCCCAGTTGCGTGACGGCCTCGGGCATGTTCATGGCGAGCGTGTTGGTCAGCCAAAGTCCGAAGCCGCGTCCGACGAACAGCATGGCCAGCGTGACGATGAAGGCGACGATGCGCAGCCGGATGATGAACACGGCGTTGATGGCCCCCGCCACGACACCCACGCCCATCGCGGCGAGGAAGGCGATCCAAAGCGGGAACCCTTGGAAGATCATTTTCCCAGCCAGGGCCACAGCGACAAACATCACGCTGCCGACGCTCAGATCCACGCCCGCTGTCAGCAGGACGAACGTCATGCCAGTGGCGACAATGGCCATGGCGCTCGATTGCAGCAGGATATTGGCTGCCAAGTCTGTTGCTCCGTTGCGGGAAGATTTTCCAGAAGCCTACGAATTCGTTCGGAAGAAGACTGCCGCATGTGCGGAACGGGTGTGTAACGAAGTCGTCCGCCAAAGCTGGACGCGGTTCAATATCCGAGAGGCTGTGGGAGCGATTGCAATTCTGCAGGATG
>VHDG01000691.1 GCA_016871475.1 Verrucomicrobiota bacterium | reverse complement strand
GGAGGAGGCACCCAGGGGACACAATCCCCTGGGTGCCAATCCTGGCAACCTTCGCGCCGCGCCGCCGCTGCTAAGCGGCTGCGGGCAATTTAATTCCGAGTTGTGCGGTGGCATCCTGATACTTTGTAAACAAACGCCAGTCCTTGGTCTCCGCGTAGTTGTTGCACTCCTGGCAAACTGCCTCAGAGCCAATCATGCTGTACTTTATCGAAAGCTCATGGCAAAGCTGGATGGTCGCCAACCCAAGCTTGATCAGCGTGATGTCCGCCTTCTTGAGCTGACTGAGATCTATCACCATCTTGTCCAGCCCGGCGTCGACCGCGGATGTCACCTTCACCCTCAGGTGCGCGCTCACCTCGTTGGAAACCGCCTGGCTGAAATCCCCGGGTAATGTCATCAAAAGGATGCCGTCCTTCTGTTGGAAATACCGCTGAGATGTGTCGAGATTCAGGCTCCTGCAGATGCGGGACTTGAGTTCATCCGAGTCGATCGGCTTGGTGATCACACCCGTGAAGCCGCTTTGCTGAGCCTTGGCTTGCTGATCGGTGTCGGTCTTCACCGTCAGACCAAACACCGGCAAGCTCTTGGTACGGTTGGCACTTCTGAGCATCTGAAACAACGTGTAGCCACGGTTGTCAGGAAGGGAAAGACTCGCCAAAATCACGTCGGGCAATGAGGCGGCGCAGTGATCCATGGCCTGACCAGGCGCCGGAACACCCTCCACCTTCCAGTTGGTCCCACTCACGGCGTTGCGCACCTGATCCACAATCGCCGGCTTGTCATCCACAACGAGGACCTCGATCACATCGTCGTAGCTCTTCGCCCTCATCATCCCTTCACCGCGTGGCTTGAGGTCAATAACCCGGCTCACCCGCTCAATGATCAGCTCCTCCTTGAATGGCTTGATGACATAGTCGCGAACACCAAGCTTCGCGATCTTCAACACCTGCTCACGCCCTGCCTCTGCAGTCAGCATGATCACGGGGATGGCCTTCAGATCAGGATCCGCCTTGAGCTTGGAGAGCATCTCGTAGCCGTCCATGATCGGCATCGTGAAATCGAGAACGATGATGTCAGGCTTCTCGCGCGCAGCCACCGCCAGCCCCTCCACTCCGTTGGCTCCCTCAAACACCTCGCAATCGAAGGACTTGAAGGCTTTGGCCACGATCATCCGGATCGTCTTGCTGTCATCCACTGTGAGTATCTTGCGTCCCATAATTGTCTAAATGCCGGTCCAGGTTAGGAAAAGTTGTGTGTAAGAGTTCAAGGCTGAGGGCCGTCGACGGGTTTCAGCAGGACTTCAATGGCAAACTGGTTGTCAGCTCCGCACTTGAAACCGATGATCGTCCTTGAGGAGCTCGCAGCCGGCTCGATTGAGAACTGGCTGCCACGGACAATCGATGGAATGGTCAGCACACAGCTCATGCCGCGGTCGCACAGCCGCGACTTGATATGACCTACAACCATGTTGCCCAGCTCTCCCATGGAATCGTTCACGATCTCCTCATCCGTAATCTCCGACCGCTTCATTCCGAGCATTCTCGACGTGATCTGCCTGGCAAATAGGTCACCTGAATAGATGAATACCATGCCCGAGATCTCACCGATGAATCCGACAGAACTCGCGATGTGAGGACCTCCTGCGACTGCTCCCCGAACCGTTGAATCTGGTTCAGTGGGTATTGAAAGCATTGTCCCGAAAACCTCCTTGACGGCTCCCTTCACCAGCTCTTCCAAGACGTCAATCATGCTTTTAACTTTATCGGCACCTTCATTCGGAACTTTACAGTTCCGATAAGGAGGTTTCACTCCCTGATAACTCGCACCGTGACATCCATCCGCCTGGGAGCCGGAGTAAATTAGGCGCGAAAGTTTTGGGCTGACCGGACGATAATCAGGCATGACTGGGATCATAGGTTCTGGCATCGCGCGGCATGAGGATGCTCCAAGCCCTCTGGGGCCGGAGATCATCGCCAGCCGTGTCGGCCAGTGTCCCTCCCTCCCCTCGCTCAACTCCAACGCCCGGGACATGATCCAGCTGCTCAACGCCGGGCAGGCTTACACTCAGGAGATCTGTAGCATCGTCGAACGCGACCCAAGCCTGGCAGCCCGGGTGCTAAAGATCGTTAACTCCCCCTACTTCGGAATCACCTACAAGGTCGAGACCATCGAGCAGGCGGTGTTCTATGTCGGCACAGAACAAATCCGGCATCTGGCCATGGCCACGCCGGTGATTGAGGATTTTGAGAAACTCGTCGGAGAAATCCGGTTCGCCTGGAGGGGGCTCTGGCAACACTCCATCGCAGTCGCGATGCTCACCCGGGAAATCTTGTCATCGCTCGATGGCCCCACCGAGGAGTCTGACTATGTCTCAGGTCTCGTCCACGATGTGGGCAAAATCGTGATGGCCGCCGCATTTCCCAAACACTTCAACGCGGTTCAGTCCAGGCTCGCCGAGAGCCCGGAATTCCTTCACGTCGTGGAGGAGGAGCTGCTTGGGGTGAATCATATGCACCTGGGAGGGCTCTACCTGAAGCAACGAAACCTTCCGACCGCACTCATCGAGGCGGCGCGCTTTCACACGGTTCCGGAGGAGGCCCGCGAATGTCCTCACGTGGCTGCGGCCGTGCAGATCGCCAACCTCATCGCACGAAAACATGAGCTCGGCTCCAGCGGCGAAACCCGGCCGGTTTCGCTCGAAAAAATCCTGTCCGCATCCGGCTGGACCATCCTGGCTCCCTCTCTCTCCTCCGAACAACGAGCTGCGGCTTATTCGAACTGGCAACAGTTCATCCAAACGATACCGAACATCCTCTCCTCCATCGTTTGACCCGCATAATCCC
>VHDG01000690.1 GCA_016871475.1 Verrucomicrobiota bacterium | reverse complement strand
CGGGAGCGGGGGACATCCAGGCAAAAACCCCGATCATGCATCCATCCGGCGTTGGACTGCTCCGATGGCTGGAGTTATTGGAATCCAAGGTGAGCTTCGGCATTCAGATCGGGGCGGCGATGGTGTGCGGGGCCGGGTGGTGTCCAGTGGGGCCGGGGTTGTCGGGGAGTGGGTTGTGCTCAACTCAAGCACCAATGCAGAGGTTCAGAATCTGAAGGTGCGAAAGGGTGACACGGTTGATTTTGTGGCAGACTGCCGTTCGGATGAGTCGTTTGACACCTACGAATGGGCGCCTCGAATTCGCTACACGAAAGAGTCCTTGAAGGAGAAAGGTGGGGCGGAGGTTCGGACTCGTTGGGTTGCCAAGGATGACTTTGCAGGTCCCCAACCGCCCAAGTCCGTGACGGCAGAACCCTGGGATCTTTACGCCCAAGCTCTGCTTCTTTCGAACGAGTTCTTCTTCGTTGACTGAGCGGGCCTGTGCGCTTGGTGAGCCAGGTTCCCGTTCAAGACGCAGCAGCCACCAGGTCGGCGACTCTTTGCTGGATCTGAGCTGTCCATCGAGCCGCATAACTGACCCCACGATACACCTCCTCCAGCTTCTCCAGGGGCAGAGCTGATTTTCGTCCTGCTCCGGTCAGGGCATCCGCCGCTTCCCAGGAATTGTTGAGTTCCTGAAGCGTCTTTGTGTGGGCTTCCTGTCGATGATTGACCGCCTGTTGGAGCAGCCCCAGCTTCGATACCCATTCACGGCTGTCGCGGATCCATCCGACCTTCGCCAGGGGTGAAGCGTCCTGACGTCTCGACGCGAGCAGCTCATCGACGGCGCGGCAGGCCTGCCCGATCTCGACAAACAGATCCATGGCGCCCGATGGCATTCGCTGGATGTCCTTGGGGCGGGACCCCGTCTCGAGTTCAAGCAGGTGGGCCAGACGGTCACGCGGTTCGCGGAGCACCTGGTGCGCGGTGTTGATCGCCGTGAACCTTGACTGCATGGAGTCACGTTCCGGTGCAGGGGCGTTGTGAAATCGGTCGGGATGATATTGCTGGCTCAATTCAAGAAAGCGTTGCTTGAGCCGTTGGGGCTCCAGCCAGGGACGACGTGCCTCTCCGAGGGTGAGAAAATGATCTGAATCAGGCACTGAAACTTTCCCCACAGGAGCAGCTTGTGGCTGCATTGGGATTCTTCACCTTGAAGCCGCCGTCCTGGAGAGCATCGACATAGTCGAGTTCGCTTCCTGTGACGTAAAGAGCGCTCTTCGGATCGACAACCACTCGGATCCCGCTGGACTCAACGAGGATGTCGCGGTTGGCCGGGGCGTCCTGGAGGTCCATCTTATACTGCAAACCGGAGCATCCACCTCCGATGACAGCCACCCGGAGGACACCCTGAGCCCGTCCCTGCTTTTGGAGGAGCGACGATACTTTCTTGGCAGCACTGGCTGTGACTTTGATGAGTCGTTCATCCCCGACGCGGAAGGCGGGGCTGGAGGAAACGGTCTTATTGGAGGATGAGCCGATCATAGTTTTCGAACGCGGGCGAAGGTATCGGCAATTCATCCATCCGTCAACGCGGGGGCAACCAGCCACCCAAAGCACGTGCGCATCTCACATTTGCCCAGTGCGAACGCCCCTCGGAGTCCTAATCGTGATTGACGACGACCCTGCTGCGCGGGGGTTGCTCCAGCGAACACTTGCCAGGGAGGGTTTTCGCGTCGAGACAGTTCCGGATGGGAAGAGCGGCCTTGAGCTGGTCAAGCAGATCAAGCTTTATCAGCCGTAGGTGCGGCTTGAGCATGTAAAAACCATTGACTTGCCAAAGCCATCCGTTGTTAAATTTTAAGTGTCATGATCACCATCTCCCGTCCGTCTGGCGGGTCCCGGGCTATGCGTCTTGCTCGAAGCGTCTGGTCCGGGAAGACATTCTTTTTGCTTCTACCGATCCGTCCGTTACGAAAACCACCCCAAACCAACTAAGCCTATGAAAACATCCACACATCTCACTGCTCTGGCGCTTCTTGCAAGTTGCGCTGCGAGCACTCAAGCGGCGGTCTACTTCCAGGAGGACTTCAATAACAAGGTCACGCAGGAACTTACTGACGCTGGATGGAGATTTGACAAGAACGAGTTCGCGAGAGAAAAGGGCACCGACTTCGGTATCGCGAACTCTCCCTTTGATAGCGTCAACTTTCCAGCAGGGAAGCCTTCTAGCGCCGACTTTAGGGATGCAAACGAGTTGAGGATTTTTGGTCCCGCGGATGCCAACGGGATCAATACTGCGCCGGGTGACCGGGAAGGGGCCGGGTTCCTTTTTTCGGACTCTGATGTGGCTGACGGATCGGATGATATCGGGACGAAATCTGAGTTTTTCGCCATCACAACTCCATTCAGCACAAAGGGCGGAGGACGTCCATGGTTCCATGCCGACACAGCCTACCTAGCGAATAACAATGGCGAATGCGTGGCCGATTTCAGTGTTTCTGTGGATGGCGGCGAGACATGGATTCCGTTTTATCAAAGTGCCGAACCTCAACGTGCCATCAAGGGGTATAATCGAAGCATTAGCGCTGAACCCGACTATAACGGGGCGGAGATTCTGGGCGGCACCTGGCCGGTGCTTGGTAGTGGATCTCTGACAAAGTCGTGGCTGGGTCTTCACGGGCGTGTCCATTTCCAACTGCCTGAGGAAGCGGCCAACAAGGATGATGTAAGAATCCGTGTGCGCTATTTCGAGCCAGCGGATGCCTGGTGGATCGCGCTGGATAACATCGTGGTCGATGATTCTCCCGCCCCGGCAGGAAACACGGTTGTCCTCAGTGAGAACTTTGAACAGGGCATCCCTTCCTCAT
>VHDG01000689.1 GCA_016871475.1 Verrucomicrobiota bacterium | reverse complement strand
TATAAAACCGGTTTTGCGGAGGAGGCAGCAAGGGGCTCGTCCATTGGAAGCGTCCCTGGGCATCGGTGGTCGTCTCTCCCAATAGCACCCAATTGTCGGCAGGGAGCTGACCCGTCACCTCAAGCACGATGTTCGTGGCAGTCGGGCCCATGCCTGAAACTCGAGCTGAATCATCCACCCGATTGATGGACTGGATGACGATTGTCCCTCGAGGAATCAGCACGACATCGTTTCCGTCACCGCCTTGATAGCTGAGCTAAAAGACCCGTGTTCGGGAGCTCACAAGTGCCCCCTCTGGCAATCCCGTGAAGGTGCCCACCACAGCATCATTGCCATCGTTGCGAATCAGGACCGAGGGCGACTGGAGAGAGACCTCCGGAAACACCTCCAGCCGGCAGCTGGCCAGATGGACCCGCCCCGTGACGCTGATCTCCCCCGGAACGCCCGAGCTGAAGGCGTTCGCCCGAATCAATGTGCCATTCTCAAAAAGCGCATCCCCGTCCACCGCCAGCCGGCCTTGGGGCGATGTGCCCCCCAAGGTCAATGTGCCGCTGGAAACAGACAGTGGGCCGAAGGTGTTGACCGTCGCGATGTTCATGACCGAGCCGTTGCTCCGAACCGTCAGTGGGGGAGAACCAAAGGTCAAGGAGCCCGACTGAATAATCAGGGAGGCGCCTGATGGACCACCTCCCACGGTGATCGGACCTCCAAAAGCCCGTGGACTGTTCACGATGGCGAGTGAGCCGGACAATACGTGGAGAGACGCCCGGAAGTCGCTGCCCGGCCCTGGCCGGAACTGGTGTGATAGGCCCTCCAAAGTGAGGTTCACTTCAGGCCCGGCGATGATCGGCGCTTGAAAAGAGAGGCCGGAGTTACCACGGCTCAGGAAGTTCATTGCGGTGCCCGTCAGACGCATCGGGCATGAAATCACCAACGAAGCTTCGATTCCATCGGACGGCCGCACCTCCAGGCCCTGTGTCAACTGGACTTCCCCACTGTGAGAGTATAGCGCTGTGACTCACAAATGATCCGGGCGATGACGATGTTGGTGAGATCATTGATGGCCGAAGTCGTGAAGCCCAATGGATGCCTGGGCAGGAGGATCGAATCTCTATTCTGTGGGATGCCGTTGCTCCAGTTGGCTGCCAAGGACCACAGTCCTGACTCGCCACCCCCCTTCCAACTGCGGACCTCGCCGCTTGCTGAAGACCCGAGCAACGACAAAACAAACCCCAGGATTCGAAAGGCATTCTTCATAGATTGGGAACTGGGCGGACCTTACGCCATAAAGCGGTCCGAGAAAAAACAGGAAGTGGGATGGGGCGCGGGCGGGCACGCCTCGCTTTCTGCGACCCGCGTCAGTCCCAGATGGCTTACTTCACCGGCGCATGCGTCGCCACACCCAGAATAGCTACGCAGGCGGCCAACAGAAACCAGACCCAGAGAAAAAGAAAGAAACATGACTGGAGAGTGTGCGAGCGAAACTCGAAGCCGCAGCTCCTGCACCGAAAACCCGGCTTCCTGCTCCACTCGAAGATCCAGGCGAGAACGAACCCGCCGATCGCTACGGCCATCGACGAGGGGTAAGCCCGTGGAAACAGCCGGCTGTGTCTACCGATCGCATGACAATGCGGGCAGCTGGCACGAAAGAGTCCCATGAATTGTGGCCCTGACGTGGTGGCTCAGAAGCTATCTGGGAGTCAGGAGAGAGGAGTCCGGCCGACTTGCCACTGGCCAGGTTCCGGCAGAGGCGAACGTCGGTTGAGTCATGGGCGAATAACGCTTCAAATTCACAAAGCGACCTGCCCGCTCCCGGATCACCCGGTGAACCCTGCGTGGATCAAACCCTTGCTGGCGATAGTAACCAAGCCCGGCATTCCACATGACATAAACGTCGAAATCGGTGGCGTGACGGCCTGTTTGTCGGGCAAACCCATCCTTCAAGACGCCCAGGTGCTGTCGGGCGACTTCGGCAGCCAACCAACGGCTTTGATACTCTCGCGACTTCGTGTAACTGCGCCAAACCCCGGGAAGAATCTGAAACCGGCTGACCTCCCCAGCCCGACCGATAGCCCGGTCGTTCCCTCCGGATTCGATCAAGCTCAGGGCTTCCAGATCCGATAAACCGGCCTGGGCGCAATGAAGCGCTGATGTTGCAGCCAGAATGGCAATGAGTATTCGCATAAGCAGTTTCGATCCAACCATGAAACGCGAAGCATCCGATGCTTTCCAAACCCAACAGCGTCCATGCCCATCACATAAACCGACACGGTCCTCAACAACCCGGCGTTTCGTCAACCCGGCCAAAATGGCCAAAGCCCGCACAATAAACCAAAACAGAAGAACAAGCTGAAGCCCAAAGTTTGGTTTTTTTTGGCTTTTCGCCCACAACTGAACGGCAGGATCCAGGACCATGCCCGGCGGAGCCTTTAGCCATCGCCCACCCACCCCCATGGGTTGTGGGCTGAGGAACGAGACATCCCATTAGGAGGCGTGGGGCGCAAAGTTGCCGGAGTTGGGGGGCAGAAATGTCGATGGCAGATCGTTTGACACCGAAGCCTCACCTGATACTTTCGCCCCTCGTCCTGCACTTGGGTGACCTGCTCGCCAGCTAGCCCTGCGGGCTCGGTCGAGACTAACACATTACATTGAACATGAGTGACTCGGTAGCAGCAGCACCTTCCAAAGAAGGAGCTCCACAGGTTTCCCGTATTTCAGAGGCCGTCATCCGGATCGCCGGCAACTCCCAGGACGGCATACAAGCCATCGGAGGCTTCCTCGCGCGATTGGCTGGAAGGAGTGAGCAGGAGGTCATGACCTTCATGACCATCCCGTCCACGATCTCCGGTGGACCCTCCAT
>VHDG01000688.1 GCA_016871475.1 Verrucomicrobiota bacterium | reverse complement strand
AAACCGGAGCAGATGTTCCCTCACACGACGACCTGCGTACTCCGGGCTGGTTCCTGTGCGCATGATGAAAGGCCAGTCACTGGATTGCGCCAGCAGGAGTTCATTTCCTGCCAGCCTCAGCGCACGCAATGTCAGGCCTGAGGCGTTGCGATGTTTGTTCACCAACTCACTCATTCGTGTTTGAGCGGCGTCCAGGTGGGGAAAGATCCACTGGTTCTTGTCGTTGAGCCAGACCTTGAGATGACCCTCTTCACCCCAGGTGGAGGGGCTTGGAGAGGCGATCTGCTGTGTGGGGTTTTGCTGAAGGTATTCCTGCGGCGTTGTGAGTTGGACGACTTTCTGATCGTAAACTGTCTTGCGGATGAGGAAGTCGAGAAACTCCGGACCCTCGTACCACCAATGCCCGAAGAGTTCCGCATCGTAGGGCGAGACCAGGAGTGCGGGACGTTCGATGATGTTGCCGATGCGCTGGACCTGGGTCATCCGGCTCTCAAGGAAGTGCTGAGCCTGAGCCGCTGCCGCCTGCATCGCGGCCATCCGCTGGTACGGGCGTTTCTCGCCACCGCCGGTGATGGAATAATATTTGATTCCGGTGAAGCCGCGTCCTGTTCCTCCCGGCAGGTAGGGCTTTACGTAATCGTAGTCCAGGTCGTAGCCGATATCCCGATAGAAGTCCCGGTAGCGTGGATCCGCTGGGTAACCGCTTTGCCGACTCCAGACCTGGGTGGCTGATTCGTGGTCACGACCGAATGCGGCGATCCCGTTTGGGGTGAAGACGGGGGTATAGACACCATAGCGTGGACGAGGCCGGGCATGGAGGACGCCATGGGTGTCCATGATGAACCACCGGATCCCTGCCTCCTGGAGCACTCGCTCCACCCCATCCGCATAAGCGCATTCGGGCAGCCATATGCCGTTGGGCTCCCGACCGAAGCACCGTTGGTAATGATCTCGAGCCGTCAGGATCTGGGCCCGCAGGGAAGGGGGATGGTTCGAAATGAGGGGCAGGACCGCGTGCGTGGCCGCGGTTGTGATGATCTCCAGCTTGCCTTGTTCCTGGAACTTGCGTAACGCCCCTACGATGTTCCGTCCGTAGGAATGCCACGTCTCCTGGAGACTTCGGAGCCGATGGAAATACATCCAGCTCAGATCCTTGAACCCTGGATCCCATTGTGTTCGGTGGGTCTCCCGCTCTGCCAGCTCCAGGAGGGACTCCATCCGTTTCTGACATCGATCCTGGAGCAGCGGATCCATGAGCATCGAGCAGAGGGTGGGGGAGAGGGTGAGGGTCAGGCGGGTGTCCATGCCATCACGCAGCCATCCATCCATGACTTGGATCAGGGGGAGGTAGGTTTCTATAACCGCCTCATAGAGCCAGCTTTCCTCGAGGAAACGTTCGTCCTCGGGATGCCGGACGAAGGGCAGGTGCGCGTGGAGAATGAGAGCCAGGTAACCGTGCATCAGTTCGCGTGGTAAGGTGTTGTGCTGGCGCATCTAAGAGAATGCCGGGGTGGAAGGCAATGGAGAAACAAAAGGTTGACTCCTTCTCAGTCCGGGTGGACATATAAGTGAAAATACCCCCCGACGTTATGAAGACAACCCAACCCTTCGGTGGCAGGCCTGCCTGCTTTACCGCGCTTTTCCTTGCCCTCGTTCTGGCGCTTCCACTGAGCCTGTCAGGACGTGTGCTTGATAACTTCAACGACAACACCAAGACCGGCTGGAAGGATTTCACTTTTATTACTGACTTTGGTCTTCCCCAGGAATCGGATGGCCAGTTCAAGTTCGAGCAACCGCCCGCCGGTCAGGCCATCTTTTCCGCCAGCCAGAAGATCTCTGAGGAATTCGTGTTGGTGGAAGGCCGGACCATCGAATTTCGCGTGGATGTCACGGAGATGGGAGGAAAGGACTCGTTCGCGGTGTTGGCGTTCATCCCGACGGTGAATTCGCCAGGTACACTTGCTGGTTACGGTTTGGCGCGTTCGATCACTGACGTTCTGATCACCAAGGGTATCAACAAGTATTTCCGGGCGGATGCAGGCGCGGCCGCCGCTCTACCTCGGAATGCCAACACCACCATGGTGCTGTCCATGACAGTAAAAGGTGGCAGCGTTCACATCACGGCATCGATCCTGGACAAGGAAGACGGCGACAAAGTGATCTGGACCAGCACGGTGGTGGATACGCCTGGCGCGGATGTTTTGGTCGCTGGCAGCGACAGCCCTGCTGCCCCCTATATCACCAAGGGTTACTTCACCCTCTATCTCTATCAGGATTTCGACAGAGGAGCGCCGGAGAACCCTTACAAGGCTTCTTATGACAATGCCGAGGTGTTCGTGAATGACACGACGGTGCTCGACAATTTCGACGACGGAGCCAAGACAGGGTGGACGGATTTCACATTTGTTCCGGGGTTGGGGATACCGAGCGAACTGGAAGGGCAGTTTCGTTTCGAAATGCCTCCGGCCGGGCAGGCGATTTTCTCAGCGAGTCAGAAGACCTCGCGGCTTTTTGAGTTAAAGGAGGGAGAGCGGACTGAGTTTCGGGTGGATATTATCGAAGGTGGGAAGAAGGATTCCTTCGCAGTGCTCGCTTTTCTTCCCCAGGCCAACTCCCCTGGAACCCTCGCCGGATATGGTCTCGCAAAATCCACGACCGATGTGTTGATCACCAAGGGGATCAATCGCTATTTCGTAAATGATGCAAGTGCGCCCTCCGACATGGAAAATGTCACTCTGTCGCTCGGGATGGAGGTGAAGAATGGAAACGTGATCGTGACGGCTCGGGTGCTGGAGATCCAGAATGACAATCGGGTTCGCTGGGAACGGATCGTTGTAGATACCCCGAACGCCGATGTTCTGGT
>VHDG01000687.1 GCA_016871475.1 Verrucomicrobiota bacterium | reverse complement strand
ATCTTCCCGCGGGTTCAGCCCAGGACAATACTACTGAAGGACCCCGGACCATGGCCCGCAGCCTGGGCGCTGCCCCGTGGAATACGAAGCAATCAACGGTTGCGGAAGACTTCAATCCACTGCCATCGACCGCTTCAACAGAAATGCGGTGACGACCTTCCTGCAGACCGGAAGAAAGCAAACTGATCCTTTCGCCGAATCCCAGCTGACCCTGAAGATCGGAAGACCAGACAATGCTTTCTCCGGAGAGTTGACCGTCCTCGAGATCCTCTGCCTCCACCTCAAACAAGATCTCCTGTTCCTCCAAAAACTCGGAGTTCTGGATCGGGAGCTTCATGAGAAGTTTGGGAGGATGTTCCGCTACACTGAAGGAGTCGGCGGATTCATCCATCGCTGTGTTGAACCCATCACTCACAATCACTCGAACTCGCGCCGACCTGGAACCTCGGAGCTCGCGGGTATTCACAAGAAGTCGTGGTTCCAGCCAATCGATATTCAGCGAGCTCCAGGTTGCTCCCCCATCGAAGCTGTATTGGACCAGATAACTCAGGGGGTCCCCATCGGCATCGGTTGCTGTCCATCTGATCTCTCGCGGCTCCTCGGGTCCCCAGCTCTCGCCGCGGACAGGGGTGAGCAGCTTCACCACTGGAGAATGTGCGGACCGCGTGGTCGAGAGCAACGGAACCCCTAGATAGGTCACCGTCGCCGTGGCGATCTCGGGCCGATTGGGAACCGGGATGAGAAAGGATGCGATGGAATCGATCTCAGCAGGCGCATCCGTCTCCTGGAAGGCAGCAGAAAAGGGAATTTCAGACAGGAAATTGCCGGCTCGATCCGAAAGTACGAGCGAGTATTCACCTGGTTCCGGAGTTGGGAGATTGACTTTGAACGCTCGTTGGACAGGAAGAAAGTCCAGGTGACCAGAGCCCGCATGGATATCCCCGCGGAACAACAGGCAGTCGGGAAAATTCTGAACGAGAGCCGGAGGAGGCATCGGAGCGAGGGGGGCTTGAAAGCGAGCGGTTATCGCCTGGAGGATCCGAGAATAAGTGGGCTTGGAAATCCAGCGCCAGCCGGTTGCCCCGGCGCAGTAGCTCATGAGCTCCGGCGTGCGGTAGGGGGAGATCATCAAGATCTTCGATGGGTCCACGTTGGCCAGCCGAAACTCGGGTGCCGCGGTATCCAACCCGTAAACCAGTCGATCGTCTCCAATCACCATCGGCCTCAAACGCACGAATGTCGCACCTGCAATGGTTTCGATGTGTGGAAAATCGACCGCCGGTTTGGACGCACACTCGCCGCAGGAACCAGCGACACTGTTGGTGTCGAACTTCGTGGGGTCTGTCGCGTTCGTCCAGGAACCAAAACGCTGATGCACCGCATGTGCCAGACCCAGAGTGTGGGCAATCTCGTGCGCATGCCGATTCCGACCATGCACCCAGGGCGCTGCGGGCATGTGTCCACAGGAGACGATGGACCCTCCCGGGTTGATGGGTGAGATGCCAAATCCACCGTGCACACCGAAACGTTGTAATTCCGCTCCATTGCGAAACCCTCTGAGGCGCGCGCGCTCCACGCTGAGAGGATTTGTGATCCCGGCGGGCAACTGAAGATGGACGCGAACAATCGTGCTCTTGGCTGCTACCAACGGAACCGAGTTCTCCCAGTCCTGGATGGCCTGGTTGACTTCGATGGCCCGAACCACCACTCGCTGAACTTCAGCCACGAAGTCAGCGCGGCTTCCACAGTTCAAAGCTTGATCGAGGGCCAAGTCGATGTGGGTGGGATGGAAGCGGAGACTCGGGGCATTGCTGGCTGGCCGGATCGAGTAGCGCCCAGGGGGGAGATTCGTGAAGACGTAGGCCCCGTTGGTGTCCGTGATGATTTGCCTGTCCACTTCTCCTGACAAGAGCACGGGAATCCCGGCAAACCCAGGTCCCTGCACGCCTTCCGTCACCCGCCCCTCAATCAAGGAAGCGGTAGCAATGATCAATGGCAGCCTCGCGTCCTGGGTGAGGGTGAACACGTGATTGCTTGGGGCAAACGCATGGCCACGTCTCTCGGGTGTTACGGAATACGTGGCAGCGACGAGGTTTGTAAACCGATAGATGCCGTTCGAGTCGGTTACCACGATGACCGGAGTGAAAAGAACGTTCGTTGTCGTCAATCTGACGGCTGCATTTGTGAGGGGCGGCCCGTTCGTATGACAGAGACGCAATTCCCCTGTGACATTGAAGGTAGGAAGGATGGTGACAATTTTGATGTCGAGATCATCCTCCCCTTCCCTTTGGTTATTGGGGGTTGAATCCGGGTCCTTCGATCCGGAGGAAACGATCTCAAGCCGAAGCGTGTGCGGATCCGGACGGCTGGCACGGAGATCTAGATTCACGTGATCGTATCCACCAGACGGGAACTCTCCTTCGAAGGTCCAAAGGAGTGTGTTTGTGTCGAGACGGCTGTTGCCAATCGGGTTGAAGGCTTCGGCAATCGACAGGCCTGCATCCAAAGACAGCTTCAGCACAACATTGGTGGCCAGGTCAGGCCCCTTGTTGGTGATCGAAAAGTTCACAAGGAACACTTTGTTGGCCGCGACAGATGGGAATGACCGAGTGATGGTCACTTCCAAATCCGATCTAGGTCCTTGAGGTGCGTCGTTGTCTTGAATGTGGACCTGCGCGATATCCAGGACTCCCAATCCTGCTCCGATGGGAGAAACCAGCTGCGCATAGAAAACTTCGAGCGGTTCCTCCTGCCTGTCCTCCAGGAGGGGAACACAGACTGCCAGTTCCGTCTCACCGGGGCTGAAGCCAACGACCTGTTCCATGAATTCGTAGTCCTCGCCTCCCAAAGCGGATCCGTCCACAGT
>VHDG01000686.1 GCA_016871475.1 Verrucomicrobiota bacterium | reverse complement strand
GCTTGGATCCCGAGATCCTTCTGCACATCGACGGTCTGAAGGTGGAATTTCCACCGACTCGGCGCGGTGACACACCCAAGGTGGCCCTTGAAGGGCTCAGCCTGTCAGTCCGACGAGGCGAGGTATTTGGTTTTCTGGGGCCGAACGGCGCCGGCAAGACCACTACGATGAACGTCCTGTTGGGCTTCATCCCGCCGACCCGGGGCAATGTTTCATTGTTCGGCACTGACGTCAGACAACCCATCTCTCGTCAGCACATCGGCTACCTGCCCGAACTGACCTATTACTACAAGTTCCTCAGCGTCGAGGAGCTTCTGCGTTTCTACGCCAGAATCTTCCGGATCCCGAAAGCGGAACGTGAGACCAGAATCGATCGAATCCTGAAGCTCGTGGGATTGGATCACGCGCGCTCCCGTCCCATCCGCACTTACTCGAAAGGAATGCAGCAAAGGGCGGGTCTCGCTCAGGCGCTCATCAACGACCCTGACCTTCTGATCTTCGACGAGCCGACCAGCGGCCTGGACCCCATCGGTCGGATGGAGGTCCGGCAGCTCATCCAGAGGCTTAAAGCTGAGGGAAAGACGGTGTTCTTTTCATCCCATGAGCTCGGCGAGGTTGAAACTGTCTGTGATCGGGTTGCCATCCTTCATCAGGGAGTCCTAAAAGCTCAGGGAGCCATCCCGCAGCTCCTCCAGACTGGCGAGGTCAGCCTCGAGCAGGCGTTCCTCCGGATCATCGGTTATTCTCCATCCACTCCTCCTACTGCATGCATGCCATCCTCGCTGTTGCTGGCGTCGTGATTCTTGAGATGATTCGACGCAAGGACGTTTATGTCCTGCTGATCCTCACCGGGCTTATCACCCTGTCGATGGGCTCCGTCTCCATCTTCGGGGATGACCGCACGGCCCGGCACCTGAAAGAGCTCTGTCTCGCCTTGATCTGGCTGAGTTCGATCCTCATTTCCGTGATGTCGGCCGCGCGGCAATTGCCCTCCGAGAAGGAAAGCCGCACGTTGCTGCCACTCTTGGCCAAGCCCATCAGCCGAACCCAGGTGATGGCAGGCAAGTTCCTTGGATGCTGGGCTGCCAGCTGCCTGTGCCTGCTGGCTTTCTATACCTTTTTCACAATCCTGACAGGTTCGCGGGAACAGCATTGGCCTCTGGTTAATTATCTTCAGGCATTCTGGCTGCACTGCATGTTTTGTGGAATTGTGATCGCGCTCACCTTGCTGGGATCGGTGCATTTCGCCGCTGTTTCATCGGCGGCCACGATCGTGTCCATAGCGGTGGCTTTCGTGCTGATCCTGGGACGGCATCTTCACAAAGTGGCCGAGCAGGCAGGTGGTTTTGCCGGCACGCTATTGGAGATGGCCTATTTCGCCCTCCCACATCTGGAGTGGTACGATGTTCGTGATCTGATCACACACAACTGGCCGAGAATTGAGTGGGGGGCCATCGCCTTTGATACGGTCTACGGTGCCGCCTATATCGGGGTATTCCTGGCCCTTGCCTGCATCCGTTTCCGGAAATGGGCGATCAATTAGGCCGTTCCATGAAACCAAGCCGCTCACAGGCCTTCTGTTCAACGCCGCTGCTGACTTGTCTTCTGGCGGTGATTTCCTTCTGTCTGGCCCTGGAGATGCACCCCGGGCGGCACGCGTTGCAGGGGATGCGGCCCGATGCGGACGATCCGCTGGCGCGGGTTCTGGGCGAGGGACGCAAGCTGTTTGCGAACCACGTTTTCTTGAAGGCGGATGTCTATTTCCACAACGGATACTACCCGACGATCTTTGATAACCGCTCGGCTCACCAGACGCCGCATCTCGCTGAGGATGCAGGTTTGCGAGAAGGCAAAAATGAGGGGGACGAAGAGTCATTTCTCGGACCGCCCGCCAACTGGATTGATGCCCACGGCCGCCGCCATTTTCCGAGCCGGCATACCCACCTCGGCGAAGAAATCCACACTCATGAGGAACACTCGCACGATCACGATCATGATCATGCGCATGGTCACGAGCATGGTCATGGTGATGAGTCGAGTGACACAGGATCGATCCGGGAAGTCCTTCCGTGGCTGAAGGCCTCCTCGAGACTCGATCCGGGCTTGATTGAAAGCTACACGGTGGCGGCCTTCTGGCTGCGGAAAGCGGGCAAGCACGCGGAGGCGGCGGATTTTGTTCAGCAGGGACTGAAAGCCAACCCGGGCCATCCGGAATTGTTGTTCGAACTGGGTCACTGCCGCCTGGAGGCCGGAAACGTGGAGAAGGCGCGCAGCATCTGGGAGGGAGCATGGAAACAGTGGAAGAGGATCGAACTCGCCAAGAAGCAGGAGGACCAGGATCGTTTTCTTGCACAACAAATCCTCCTTCACCTGGCGATGGCCGAATCACGGATGCAGGCACCCACCCAATGTCTCGAGTGGCTGAACGTGCTATTGCCCTACGCGGCGAGCCCCGATGCCATTCGGGAGCGGATTAAAGAGGTCAGCAGCGGTCAACCCTTCACAGACCTAAAGCTGTAGGGCTCGAAAGCTGTTCCTGTGGCGGGCCTGGCCAAGCTCGGGCAGAGGTCACTTGCCTGCACTCCATCCACCATCGATGAGAAAGTGGCTGCCCGTGATAAAGGCCGCCTCCTCGCTCGCCAGATACAGAGCGGCCGCGGCAATCTCCTCGGGTTTCGCCATCCGACCGACGGCTTGGGTGGCAGACATCTCCTCGTAGGCTTTCTTGGGATCTGGATATTCCTTCAACCGCGCGGCGACAAACGGTGTTTCCACACGGCCTGGGCAGATGCAGTTGATCCGAATTCCTTGCCTGGCGTGGTCCAGAGCCATCGCTTTGGTGATGCCAACCACGGCGAACTTTGTC
>VHDG01000685.1 GCA_016871475.1 Verrucomicrobiota bacterium | reverse complement strand
ACGCAAAAGCAGCGAAAGTTCGTTGCAACGCGCGGGGGAAAGCCAGTCCACTCGCACGGTCTGATCGACGGAGCCCACTCATCACTCATCACTCGCCTCAAACTCAGACGCGCAGCCGATTGCGATTACGATTACGAGCAGAGCAGGAGCCGCCGTGGAAAAAAGTGGGATACGCACGGGGCATAGAAAAGTCGCCTCGGATCCTTGCTAGAAGAGATGTTCTGTGCCTCCATCGCCGCCGAAGCACACGCAAGACTCCCTGTGCCGGTCCAAATCGCAGGACTGGCCTTCCTGCTTGGCTTCGGTGTTAATCGTAAACCTGCCTTAAATCCTATGAAGATAACCTCGCCCCCATTCTGTCGCATGCTCTCCTGGAGCAGTGCGTTTCTTGCCTTGGCGATGGGCTCCATGCCCGATGTCTCGGCAGCCACACTTCCGGCCTCAGCGGCCGGACCCACCTCCGCCGCCAGCAACCCGGGTTTCCGGGTGCGCACGGTTCAAGCTCCCCTGGGCACACCGCTTCGGAACAACTTTCTGCGGGCTGTTCAGCAACTTAACGGCACATTGACTGACCAGTCCGGTGCCCCGATCCAAAACAACGCGATCCCCGGCACCAATGCGGATGGCAGCCATGATCTGGACGCGATCAACTTTGGCACAGATGACCAGAATCCCACGACCGGTGTGACCGGAGATTTTCCGGAGTCTCCCGGGCTGCCTGATACCTTGTTCCCCGGGTTGGTCCCCGTGGTGGATGGTGGCCACACGACCTTGTTCGCCACCGAGGCCATAGCGCATCTGAAGCTTGCAGCCGGCACCTATACCATGGGGGTAACAGCCGGCTTTGCTCGAACAGACGAGGTGGACGACGACGGGTTTCGACTCTTTTGTGGCACCAATCCTCGCGACTTTTTTGCAACGCCGATCGCCGAGTATCAACGCAACAGCCCTCCCTTCCCGAGTGGGCCGCAACTGCGCAAGGGCAATCGGACCATTTTTGAGGTTACAGTTCCTCAGGACGGCACCTATCCATTCCGGTTGGTGCACTGGCAGCAGGGCGGATCGACCATGCTCGAGTGGTTTTTCGTCTACGATGCCGGTCTGGAAACCGAAGTGCGTGTTGTGATCAACGATCCAGCGGTGGGTGATCCGGTCGCATTTCGCGACAACAGCGGCGCGGCGGCAAACACTCCTGCCGTGGTGGAAGTCAGTCCTTTGCCGGAATCATCCGGAGTTCCTTCATCGGCTCCTGTGACAGCGGTTCTTCTCGATGGAGCTCAGGAAGTGGATCAGGCGAGCATCAAGCTGTTCCTGAACAACACCCAGGTCACCCCTCAATCCATTGTTCGTGACGGTCGCCAGACCCGTGTCACCTACAACCCGAACGCGACCCGCGTCAATCCAGCCAACAACATCCGGCTGGATTACAAAGACAAGGCGGGCACATCGCTGTCCAGTTCATGGAACTTCACGATCACTGTGAGCGGGGCCGCGAGCACGATTGTGAGGGGGCAATGGGATTTCGACGGCGGAAACCTCGCTGCCACGGTGGGGAGCCCGCTCGCATACTTTGATGGCCCCTCCGGCTCCACCGCCACCAAGACTGAATTCAACACCACCACAGGGTTTGGAATCGCAGACATCAACGGGGTTCCGGCCCGCGTCATGAAAGTGCCGGGTGACCTGGATCGAAACATTGGCTATGTGATGACTCACGGGATTTCCCCCAACGGTGGTGGGACCCTGGTGAACCAATACACGCTGATCATGGACGTGTATGTGGCGTCAACGGGACCCGGGGCTGCGTCATTGATTCAGATCAACTCCGCCAACAACGCAGATGACGGCGACCTTTTCTGGCAGGGAAACAATTTCGGCCAGGGCGGCGGCGGCTACAATGGAACCGGCGCTTTCACTGCCGGTGAATGGCATCGTGTCGCCGCGGCTTATGACATGGCGGCAAATCCGCCCGTCGTCACCAAGTACGTGGATGGCATCAAGCAGGATGACTGGACGGCCAACCAGGGTCTCGACAATCCGCGGCGCGCGTTGCGTACCAGCGCGATCCTGTTCGGCGATGGCGATCAGGACGAACGTCGTGTGATGTTTGTGAACAGCGTCCAGATCCGTGAAGGCAAGATGTCCGACGGTGAGATGGTCCTCCTGGGCGGACCTGATGCTGCAGGCATCCCCGCTTCTGTGGACAATGTGTCGGTTGCAGGTCATTGGGACTTCGATGCCGGCAATCTGGCTGCGACGATCGGAAAGCCGCTCGCCTATTTCGATGGGAACAACGGCATCACGAAGGCCGAAACCCAGTTCGGAACGACGACGGATCTCGGCATCTCTCCGATCAATGGAGAAGAGGCTCGAGTGATGCGTGTTCCGGGTCAGCTGGAGCGTGAAATCGGTTACGTGATGACTCACCGGATCTCGCCCAATGGGGGTGGAACCCTGGTCAATCAATACACCTTGATCATGGACATCTATGTCGACACCACCGGGCCTGGCGCAGCCTCGCTGATCCAGATTAACTCCCCGGAGAACACCGACGATGGTGACCTGTTCTGGCAAGGCAGCAACTTTGGCCAGGGCGGTGGTGGGTATAATGGCACAGGTGCCTTTACGGCGGGAGCGTGGCATCGTATCGCCGCAGCCTACGACATGGCGGCGAATCCTCCAGTGGTCACCAAGTACGTGGACGGCATCAAGCAGGACGACTGGACTGCGAATCAGTCGCTGGACAACCCCCGTCGTGCGTTGCGTCCGACGGCGATCCTTTTCGGAGATGGCGATAAGGATGAACGTCGAGTGATGTTCGTCAACAGCATCCAGATCCGACCGGGCAAGTTGTCTGACGCCCAACT
>VHDG01000684.1 GCA_016871475.1 Verrucomicrobiota bacterium | reverse complement strand
CCAAATCGAACTGGGCTATGCCCTGGTAAACCTTGCAGATGCTCGTCGCGGCGGGGATCTCCTGGAACGTGTGACGGGGGTTCGACGAACCTTCGCGCAGGAGATGGGAATCATCATTCCGCCCATCCGTCTTCGGGACAACCTCCAGCTGTCTGCGAATGAGTACCGCTTCTTCCTCAAGGGAGCGCTCGTGGCCAAAGGGGATTTGGTCCCGGGGTCCCTGCTCGCGATGAACGCCACTCAAAGCAAGGTCCAGCTGAAGGGTATTCCCACGGTGGAGCCGGTCTTTCAATTGCCGGCGACATGGATCAGCGAAATGGAGAGAAAGAATGCTGAACTGGCCGGCTACACAGTGGTGGACGCCCCCTCCGTGCTGGTGACACACCTCTCGGAATGCTTGAAGCGTTCCTGCTCCGACCTGCTCAGCCGCCAGGACGTCCAAGGCCTGCTCGATAACCTCAAGCAGACCCATGCGACCGTCGTCAATGAACTCATTCCCACGCAGCTGAATGTGGGTCAGGTCCAGCGGATACTTCAGAACCTCCTGGCTGAGGGGGTCTCGATCCGCAACCTCGCAGGCATCCTTGAGAAAGTCAGCGATTTCGCCGCCATCACCAAAAACCCGGATGAACTGTCGGAACACGCGCGTAAGGGCCTGGTGACCCAGCTTGCCAAGCCTTACCAGGGTGAGAATGGAAGCATCCGAGCCGTGATCCTGGATCCAAAACTGGAGCAACAGATCGCAGGATTTGTTCGCCACACTCAGAACGAGATCATGCTGGCGGTGGATCCGCGACTGGCCAAGCACGTGGTGGATACCCTTTCGCGTTATCTGCAGCAGCTGATCGCGTCAGGATCCCCTCCCCTCCTGATTTGCGCGCCCTCGATCCGCCTGGCTTTTCGAAGGTTCTTCGAGGCCACGTTTCCTGATCTGACGGTATTGGCCTACACTGAAATCCCTCCAAAAATTGAAGTGATCAATGTCGGAGTCGTGGGGGCTTTGCCTGAGATCGCGGCTGCAGCTTGAATGAAGCTCCAACAATGAATCCTCCCGTTCCATTCCTGGCGGCTTCGGCCGGTGAGGCTCTTCGTGCAATTGAGGAAAAGCTGGGGCCGGATGCCCTGGTGGTGGGCATGCGCAAAGTTCCCGCCAAAGGGCTGAGCAGGCTGTGGCGCAAACCACTCATCGAAGTCCTGGCCTCGCCACCCCCCAGACTTGCCAAACCGGAGCCCCAAACTCCCGATCGAAGAGGGACACAGGCACGGCCGCTCGCGAAGGATGAAGGAGATCTTCCCACGGCATGGGATTCCGAAGGTTTGCTCACGACAGGAGGTCTGCTCCCAGAGAATCAGGCGAAGGTCATCGAAGAGCTGGAAGGCTTGTATGGATTAACTCCTCCCGGAGATCCGGCAGCTGAAAGAGCTGCCATTGCGAACGCCCTTCGCAGGCAGTGGACAGTCGGTTCACCTCAGGATCTGCGACGCACCCAGATCCTCATCGGACCTCCTGGCTCGGGCAAGACGACGCTTCTGTGCAAATTGTTGGCCAAGAGCATCCTGGCAGGAACTGGCAAAGCCGAGGTTTGGAGGCTGGATGGGAGCGCACCCAATGTAGCCGGACTCCTGGATCTCCACGCGGCTTCCCTGGGAGTCACGGTTCATCGCCATTGGGGAATCGGTAAAGAGCCGAGCCTGGAGGGAGCGCGGTGGGTGGATCTTCCGGGTTTGGAGGGGCGCGACCCGAGCGCGATAGGAGAATTACGCCGGGTGTTGGACAAAATTTCCGGTGCCGAGTTGATCCTGGTGCTAAATGGAGCCTACGAAGCCAGCCTCCTGATGGCCCAGGTGGAAGCGTGGTCCCGGTTCCCTTTGGCAGGGTTGGCAGTGACTCATCTGGACGAGGAGTCGCGATGGTCGAAAATGTGGAATTTGGCCCTAGGGACGCAGATTCCGCTGCGTTACCTGGGGATTTCGCGCAGTGTTTCCGGTGGGCTTTTGGAAGCGACTCCCGAGCTCCTGACACGCCGATTGTTGAGCCGGGAATGAGTGCAAAAAATGATTGGCAAGTCATCTGCTGGGCATCGGGCAGTGCCAAACAACAACTATGAAGCTCATGATGGTTCTCGGCGGCCTACTGGGGTTCGTCGTGAGCCTGGGTTCCGGGCTAAGCCAGGAAGGAACATGGTCAGGAATACTCGCCAGGGCCTGCGTGTCCGCCCTGCTAGCCGGATGTCTGTTCCGGTGGTGGAGCCATCTCTGGCTTCGAAGCCTCCAGGAAAGCAACCGTCAACGTCGAGACCAGGCCAGACTCGCAGCACAACAAAAAGCCGCCGGGGCCGAGACGCCAGACCAACCCAAAGTGTCCGCAGCCACACACCAACCATGAAATCGTCCTCCTCCCCCATCAGCGTCCCTGAAAACTCCTCCGTGCCCCAGGAGACCCGCGCCATCCAGGCCGCCCTCTGGCAACGCTACCTCAAACCCGGCGCGGACAGATCCGTCGAAAACGAGCTGATCCAACAATACCTTCCCCTCGTCAAAACCGTCGTTGGCAGAATCGCGATGACGCTGCCGCCTCACGTTGATATCGAGGACCTCTACAGTGCCGGCATGGTCGGCCTGCTCAACGCCGTGCGACAGTTCGATCCCAAGATGGGCACCGTGTTCGAAGGCTATGCCCGCCTTCGCATCCGTGGCTCGGTCCTGGATGAGCTGCGTCGCATGGACTGGGTCCCCCGCTCCGTCCACGTCAAAGCCCGGGAAGTCGAAGCCGTCATGCGGGAGGTTGAACAAAAGAAAGGCCGTCCCGCCACCGATGAAGACATGGCCAAGGCGATGAATATCACACCCAAGGAATACTCGGATATCCA
>VHDG01000683.1 GCA_016871475.1 Verrucomicrobiota bacterium | reverse complement strand
ACCAGTTCGGAGGTTCACTGACCGATGTGCCGGGAGGCGGCTTATCCGGAGGAACCAATTCGTCGGACAACGCCTCCGCGATGAGCAAGGCATCCTGGGGGGAGCGTCTCGACGGGCGCTTCACCTCCACGGCGGTTGGCGATGCCGTTCGAGAGGCGGTGAATCGGAAGCGCGGGCAGCCGCTCGCTGGAATCCTCCTAATGACCGACGGTGCCAACAACAGTGGCTCCAGCCCGGTGGAAGTGGCTGAGCGGCTCAAGGAAGAGAAGGTGCCCATTTATGTTTACGGGGTCGGACTGACAGCACCGCGTGACATCATCGTGAGCAGCTTGATGGCCCCGGAGGCAGCATTCGTTCAGGAGGAGGTGGATATCACAGTCAGGGTTCGTGGCCAGGGTCTGGCGGGACAGTCGGCTGAAGTGAAGCTGAAAATCGGAAGCCAGGAGTTCAGCCAGCCTGTCACGTTCGCCGCCGCCGGCGAGCAGGTGGCTATCTTCAGGATTGTGCCGGAGCAGATGGGTGAGATGGAGCTGGTCGCTTCGATCGCTCCTCGCAGCGACGAGGCCGTCACGGACAACAACTCACGCAAGCAGAGGATCAAGGTCGTGGATTCACGGATCCATGTTCTGCTCACGGACCAATCCCCCCGATGGGAGTTCCGCTACCTGCAGGCCATGATGCTTCGCGACCGGCGCATTGAGCTGAAATGCTTTCTGGCCGAAGCGGACCCCGCGGTATCGCGGGTGGAGAAGTCGCCGTACATTCCTTCGTTCCCAACGCGACGCGAAGACCTGTTGAAATATGACCTGGTCATACTGGGCGACCTCGATCCCCGCCACATCAACCCGACGCAGCAGGAGTATCTGGGGGAGCTTGTCTCGCGGTTTGGCGGAGCGATGCTTGTCGTGGCAGGCAAGCGCTTCATGCCGCAGGGCTACCGCAGATCCTCGCTCTATCCCCTGCTCCCTGTGGAGTTTGAAGCCGCCGGTCTGGAACTGCCCTCCGAACTGGTGGCAGCGGACCGCCCCATCCGCCTGGATCTCACTCCGGCGGGTCGGAACAGTCCGATGATGCGGCTCGGGGAGAGCGACGCCAAAAGCGCTGAGATTTGGAAGGCGTTTCCACCGGTCTATTGGGTCGCCCGGGCCACACGGCCCAAACCGGCCGCCGAGGTTTTCCTGGTGGATCCCGATTCGGCACGTGAATCGCGCTTTGGAAAAATGCCCGTGGTCGCCATGCAACCCTACGGCATGGGACAGGTGATGTTTGTGGGGACGGACAACACGTGGAGGTGGCGCAAGAATATCGGCGATGTTTACTACACGGCGTTCTGGGGACAATTGATCCAGCGCCTGGCCTTGCCCCGGCTTCTCGGCGGCAACAAGCGCATCCAGCTCGCCACCGACAAGCAGAACTATCTGGTGGGCGACCGTGTTTCAGTCTTCGGCCGACTCTATAGCCAGGCTTTCGAGCCTCTTTCAGACCCTGTTGTAAAGGCCCGCTTCGAACGGAAAGGCAGCACGGAAGGCGGAGAGGTTTTGCTCAGGCTTCTGCCCGACCAACCCGGGCTGTATCGCGGCGAATTCATTGTTGGAACGGCTGGCGACTACCAGTTCTCAGCCGAGCCTGCACCGGAGTCTCCCCTTGAGTTCAACGTCATCGAGCCTCAGTTCGAGCTGGGTGACACCGCAATGAATGAGTCGCTGCTCCGACAGATGGCCCAGGCTTCAGGAGGAGCCTTCCTCCGCGAGGAGGACCTCCATCGGTTGCCTGATATGCTCAACGCGAGGACGGAGAAGGTTCGATCTCCGCTGGAAGTCGAATTGTGGGCCTCTCCACTGGTGTTCATTCTGTTGATGGCATTGGTCACGGCGGAATGGATTGTTCGCAAGTTTAGTTTCCTGAAGTGATCACGTGAGCACGGAATCCTCGACAACCGAATCAACCATCGCCACACAGGGTGCGCAACCACCGCTGCTTCGAAGCACGCAGTTGTCGGCCAAGCTCGCGGCACTGCGGCTGCATCATTTGCTGGTCGAGTCCGGCAAGGGAATCTGCCTGAGCATCATTGTCTGCCTGGAGCTGCTGGCACTGCTGATGTTCGTGGATTGGTGGGTGGACTTTCCGTGGGGCCTACGTCTCGCATTGTTGCTCGGCCAGTTCGCGCTGTTCAATGCCCTGCTCTACCACTACGCCTTTCGCTATCTCCTTCGTCCACCCTCAGACGAGGATCTGGCGCTGAGAGTGGAACGATCCCATCCGGAACTTCATAGCCGCCTCATCTCGTCCGTGCAGTTTTCCCGCGCCGACGCCCTGCCCCGCGGCGCTTCCGTGAGCTTTGCCGAGAGCACCATCGGGCAAACCGAATCGCTCACGGCCTCCATGGATTTCAGGAGCATCGTGCCCACGGATTCCCTTCGAAACCTGGGGCTGATCGCCTTCGCGGTGCTCCTGCTGATGCTCGGATCCTTTTATGCAAGTCGGGCGGTCAGCTGGGATCTGTTGAGAAGGGCTTTTCTCTCCCAGGTCGCCGTACCTCGCAAGACACGGATAGCGGCCATCACGGGCAACTTTACCGCCGGCCGCGGCGATACGGTTCGAATCGAAGCCACAGCGGTTGGGATCATCCCGGCGACCGGCCAGCTGCTGATGTCTGCGAAGGACCAACGGAACCAGGAATTCCCCATGGAGGTGTCATCGGACAACTCAGGACGTTTCAGTCGTTCCCTCGACAAGGTTCAGGAGGATTTTTCGTATCAAGTCCGGCTCAACGACAGTCTGAGTCCCGTGTATCAGGTGCGCGTCATTCCCAGGCCGACGGTGAATGAGCTGGAGTGTGAGTATCATCCGCCCGCGTACACCGGGCTTCGATCAGCCCGACGCG
>VHDG01000682.1 GCA_016871475.1 Verrucomicrobiota bacterium | reverse complement strand
AGATCGTGGCGAGCACCTCGCTTGGATGCACGGGGTCCTCCAGCGGACTGGAGCCTGTCTTGTCGGATTTTCCGTGCACGTAACCCCGCTTCACTCCTGCGCCACCGATGACGGACGTATAGCAATACGGCCAGTGATCACGGCCATCGGGACTGTTTCCATTGCCGGAAGTGCTCACTCCTTTTTCAGGGCTTCTCCCGAATTCGCCGATGGCTACCACGAGCGTCTCACTCAGCAGTCCGCGTTGATCCAGATCCTCGAAGAGCGCGGACAGGCCCTGATCCAGCATGGGACCTGATTGATTCTTCATGCGCTCGGTGAGGCCTACATGGACATCCCAGGAGTGGTTGTCGGAATTGGCGATCTTCGGCCAGACGACTTCCACGACGCGGGTGCCTGCTTCCACCAGCCGACGCGCCAGCAGGCAGCTTTGACCAAACGTATTCCTGCCATAGCGATCCCGGAGCCCCTCTGATTCCTGGGAGAGATCGAAGGCAGACCGTGCCCGGCCCGAGACAATCAAGTTTAGCGCACGATCGTAATACTCATTGAGCTGATGTTGCTCCACGGCTTTTTCAATTTCAGGCATGGCCTCCGAAAGCGAATCACGAAGTCGAGCCCGTCTTTGCAACCGGACCGAGAAAACCTCGGGTGGCAGTTTGAGGTCATCGGTACGAATGCTGTCCATCTTGGACATGTTCATGTCATCGCCCTCGGGGTAGAGCGTATAGGGATCGAAAGCCTTGCCCAGGAAGCCCGCTGTTCCGCCTTTGCCGACCACGTTGCTCTCTTGCAGAGGCCTCGGGAGCATGACGAAGGGGAGCATGGGTTCGGTGGCGGGTTTCAACCGAACGATGTTGGAACCGAAGTTGGGGAAATCCTTTGCGTTGGGCGGTTCCAGCTGGCCTGAGGGGCTGACCTTGTCGGTGGTGTAGCCCGTCATGATCTGGTAGATGGCGGCCGTGTGGTTGAACAGGCCATTGGGCGTGTAGCTCATTGAGCGGATCATGGTGAACTTGTCGTTCACCTTGGCCAGCTGCGGGAGCACCTCGGTAAAGTTGATGCCGGGAATCTTGGTGGAGATGTTCTTGAAAGGGCTCTTGATCTTGTCCGGCACGTTCTCCTTCGGATCCCAGAGATCGAGGTGACTCGGGCCGCCCTGGAGATACACCATGATGATGCTTTTCGCCTTGCCCCAGCCCGGCCCCCCTACGGGGCTGGTTCCTTTTGCCTTTGCATTGAGCTGAAGCATCGACCCGAGGGAGAGGCCCAGTATGCCGGAGCCTCCGATGCGAATGAGGTCGCGACGGGTCATCTTCATGTTTGAATCGCACAGGTCTGTGCACAGGTCGCCAGGTATTCTTAGCATAATGTCTCGGGGTGGATGGTGGGGTGACGGTGCTATCGATTGAAGATAAAGGAAGGGGTGTTGATCAATGCCCAGGCGAGGTCTTGCGCCAGGGTGAGTTTTGGGTTGGCCAGCTGGCGCGCGCTGTGGGCCGCATCCTCACGGAACTGGATCAATGCGGGATCCGTCAGCACAGGTTTCGATGCCTTCGCGAGCGCTCGTTTGAAGTCCTTCACTTTCTCGTCCTCCGGCAACGGAGCCTTGGCCCGGGACAACGCCTGTTCCAACTTGAGCAGTTCAGCATCCACTTCACGGTAATGGCTGATCATACGGGTGGTCTGGGCCGGGCTTCGCAACGGGGGCGATACTCTGACAATATCCTGAATCTCGCCGGGCAGCCCGGGGGCGGCGGCGTCCTGCGAAGTCGTCACCCATATCCGATAGCGGCCGATTTCGTGGTCCGCTTGATAACGAAATTGCAGGGTCACTTTGAGGGTGGAGCCTTCGGCTGTGCCGGTCGGGGATTCGAAGGCAAAGGCGGCCCAGTGAGGCTGGCTGGCTGCTCCTCCAATGCTCCAGCCCTCCTTCCGGCCTTGCTCCGCTTTTCCGTCAAAGCAGTGCTTCAGGTCATGGTCTTTCTCCACATGATCTGCTTTCGCGGATGCGATTTTCAGGCGGTTGGTCTTGGCCGCGTTTGTGCGGGAGGCGGCATCCACCAGGATCTCGCTGAGCATGAAGTTTCCATCCTTCAACCCCGGCCCGAATGCAGGAAGGCCCTCTGCCGTGAGGGCTTCAATCTTGATTCCCGTGATGCCAGCGAGGCCTGTCTCCAATGTGATGACATGATCGGTGAGCTGGCCGCTGCTGCCGAAGGATCGAACGGTCCCGTCGGACTGACGTTCCACGCGGGCAGCACCCGTGCCTTTCGCCTCTTTGACCTCTGCCAGCTGCCATCGGGTCTTGAGGTTTTCATCGCCGAGTTTCGATTCCCATGCCGCCTGAAGTCCGGGGAGCAGGGGTTCGAAATCGCCCAATTTTTGTTCTGCTGCCGAGATTCGTTCCTGCCGTTCGCGCTCAGCGCGCGCGACCTTGGGGGCTTGATCGATCAGGTAGGTGTTGAGTTCGTTTTCCGCTTTGGAAATGGCATCCGCGCGTTCCTTGTCCTTCTTCGCCTTGGTCTCCAACCAGGCAGCTTCTGCTTTGGCGAGGTCGTTGGTCAGCTTCGCGTGGTCGCTTGAAAACCCGTTTGCATCCTTCAGAGCAGCATCGACCTCTTTGTCCGTCGCAGGGCGGCCAAGGACTCTAAGGAAGATTTCCTGAGCCAGTTGACGATCGTCCTTCTGCTCGCGGGCAATCCGCGCCAATTCGTTCTTTGGATCGTGGATCGCGCCGGAGACGGCCGGTCCACTCAGGAGCGACATCACGGAGCCGAGCCGGATGTCATTGCTCCGTTCACATTCGCAGGAACTTTCACGCGGGGGACGTCCGAGGTTGGCGAGGAAGCCGCTTGGAACATCCAGGGCTGAGTCGAGCAGC
>VHDG01000681.1 GCA_016871475.1 Verrucomicrobiota bacterium | reverse complement strand
CAGAACGTGATCATGGTCTTCTCCGGAAACTTCAGGCGCGGCGGAGTGGGCATGGGATTCGGCAGCATGAGTTCGCTGACGCAGGAGGATTACGATGCGCTCGAAACAGAGATTCCTGAGATCGTTGCCGTGAGTCCGGAAGTCCGGACCCGTGCACAGGTGGCCTCGGGGAGCGCCAATCTCGATACGTCCATCACAGGAGCCAGCGCCACCTATCTGGACATCCGGTCATGGCCTCTGCTCGCCGGGGCCAACTTCACCGAGATCGATGTAAGAAACGCGAGCAAGGTGGCCATCATTGGGAAGACCACATCGCAAACATTGTTTGGAGACGCCGATCCCATCGGGCAGGTTGTTCGCGTCCGCAACGTTCCCTTCACCATCATCGGTCAGCTTGCATCCAAGGGGATTTCGATGATGGGAAGCGATCAGGACGATGTGCTGATTGTTCCCTATACAAGCGCGTTGCGACGGCTGACCGGGGTCTCCCAGTTTCGCAGTTTCACGATCCAGGCGGCGAGTGCCGGTGAGATGGCCCAGGTGCAGGAACAGATTACTGAGTTGCTGCGACAGAAGCATCGCATCGGACCCGGCCGGGAGGATGATTTTACGGTTAGAAATCAGCAGGAGATCTCCGAGACCGCGACTGCGACATCGAATGTGATGACCATGCTCCTGCTGGCGATTGCATGCGTCTCCTTGCTGGTCGGAGGCATCGGCATCATGAACATCATGCTGGTCAGTGTGACCGAGCGCACACGGGAGATCGGAATCCGAATGTCTGTCGGAGCCAAGGGGCGCGATATTCTCAATCAGTTTCTGATCGAAGCCATCGCGCTGAGCTCCATCGGGGGAGCCGTGGGCATTCTGCTGGGTGTGGGTGCCGCAAGGGTGGTGAGTGCCAATGCAAACTGGCCGATTCTGATCCCGCCCGAGTGGATTGTTTATGCCTTTGGTTTCAGCACGCTGATCGGCGTCGTGTTCGGTTTCTACCCTGCTTACAAGGCGGCGAAACTGAACCCCATCGAGTGTCTTCGTTACGAGTAGGCTCTGCCGGTCAGGCTGGTGGATGATGCAGGCACAGCTGGCACCGGGATCCCCCATGGCGCAACCGAGGGGCCGGTGCCCTTTGCCAGTCCCACGGCACTCACTCCATTGCCTTGCAATCCCAACGGCCTGGATCTGGAGACATCCATACACCCGCCGGTGGTCATTTCATCGCTTTGGATGAGTACAGTCCCTCGCTCCACGGTGGTGTTCGGAAATTCGGAGATTCCCGGGCTCAGGGAAAATTAGGAAGGCACTCGAGGGGAGTCTCCTCGGGTGGCGCGGGCCACCGTCGAGCCCGGAAAAACATACGGGCGTGGTTTTCCGGCGTCACGAACGTCTGGCTGAAGGGTGTGTAAGGTGCGGAATGAAGTGCGAAGGCACACCAGTTCAACAGATCCGCCGAAGCTTCCACCCAAAACCCCTGACTGGACTGGCCATTGAGCAGAAAGTCCCGCCCCCCGTCACCGGTTTTGAAAGCTGAAAGCTTGAAGGGGATGTTCACGGAGACGGTGCCTACCTGCCCTGTGATGGATCCCATGGCATTGCTCAGCACGATCGAATAGAACCCGGCGTCATCCGCACCTGCGCTGGCTATAGCGAGCTTGGTGAGATCTCCTCCGGTGGTCGGCTCATTGTCCAGCAACCATTGGTAGGTGGTGAGGGGAGGATTGGCCGCAGGCACGATCGGAAGACTGAATGCAGCACCCGCTTCCACTGCCTGGTTGGAAGGTGGCGAGGGCGAGACCAGGACCGGCAGACCGCCCACTCGCCAGTTCAGTTGCGTGATACCTGGAGGGGTGGCATCAGCCGAATCCACAAACGCATAATACGCGGTGTTGGCTTGCCCGTTGAATTGGACCGTGCTGTTGGGTCCCGAACTATCGCAAGTCACGTAGCGGAAGGGAGGGCCACCCGAGAGCGAATAGACAACCAGCACTGTGTTGTACGAACTGCCAACGGTATCAATGATGATGACGTTGGGGGCGTCCGGAACAAAGACCTGGAACCGCGAGTTGCTGCCAATGGCACCGCAGGGCGGGGGCTCGCTAAGCTGGGTTGCCGACCCTCGCGTGGTCAACCACTGGGACCCGATGGTACCCGCACTGACGAAAACGGTTGGGATGCCCGCCAGGGATGGACTGTCGCCGTCTCCCAGCCTCGGCACCACGAAAGGTTGAAACGGAGGATCATACTTGTCCTCCGAGGGTGGACGCGGCACATCACCGAGCTCGAGACGCGCCTCATAGCTTTCAATGAACTGCTGCTGCTCGTTCATCACCCGTACGTGGTAGACGCCAATGTCGTTCACATCCACTTTCGAGAGCACCAGTGTATCCCGTATCGCACCGCGAATCGGGGTGTCGTTGAAGAACCATTGGTGATCGATCACGTCCGGGGACGTGCTGACACGGAACGTGGCCGACGATCCCGGAACTGCAGTCAGGCTCACAGGATGCTTCGTGATCACCGGGATCTTGGGAGCGGCGGAGTCAAGCGACCATGCCAGAATGAACTCGTTGGAGTCGCCCCCGAATCCATCCACCGCGATGGCGTAATCCGTTCCGCGGACCGCATTGAAACGCAGGTCGCTTGTATAGAAACCTCCGCGATCATCATCGCTCTCGACCAGTTTGAGTTCTTGAACGGACCTGCCTTCATAGACGTCAAGCAGGGTGTCGAACGTGCTGCCGCGGGTATGGAACCTTGCAACTCCTGACTTGGCGGGAGTCCACCTGAACCACACCGATTTCCCACCGGCATTGCCGGCATGAGCAGGTTCCCCGGCTTCCTTCGTGGCTTTTCGGTTGGTTGACCTCACTGTGCCCGAGATGGC
>VHDG01000680.1 GCA_016871475.1 Verrucomicrobiota bacterium | reverse complement strand
CTGTTCGAGAAACGTTTTTTCGAACTCGCTCCGCCTGGGTACACATAAGAAAACAGGTCGCGATCTGGTTGCCTATAGACCCACGGGGATCTGCGTGCAGCTCGCGCGTTGGAGGTGGGGGGGGAATCTCTTGCCGCAAAGTTCCGGCTTTGTGCGACAACGCACTAGTGGGTCATCACGTAGAACAGAATATTGATGCCCATCGGATAGGCCTTCTTCTCTGAAAACTCCCTGAAGTAATACTCGTTCTCCCCCTCGCGCTCCCAGCCGTCGCCGTTGTCGGTGTTGTGACACAGGATCACCATCATCCGACCTTTGTCATCGTACAAAGCCCCGTAGAAGGGGGGACCTGCCCCTCGCTCAGTCGTGATGCCCGTGTACTGACTCAAGGTCCCCGTCTCGACGTTGGGTACCTGAGGAAGCTCCTTCAGGGGGAACACGGAATGGAAGATCGGATGATCCAACGAGAGTTCCTGGACTTGTTTCTCAGGGAAGAGCCGTTTCAGTTCTCCTTCGACGTTTCGTCTGTCTCTCGAGCCCCAGAAGTCGTCGAACATCAGGAACCCGCCGTTGTTCAGGTAGGCTTTCAGGGCAGTGGCTTCCTCGTCGGATAAGTGAAGGCGGCCCGGCTCCACGATGTAGAGGAATGGGTAGTTGTAGATCCTGGGGTCCAGCAGATCCAGGAACACGCCGTCCGGATGCACCAGCATCGATGTCATTTGCTGGAGGCGCCATCCGAAGTTGATTTCGCTGTCGGGGGCATCGGTCAGCCAACGTTCGTATCGACCCCCGGTGCCTCGACCGAAGAAGCCATCGACCTCATAACGCACTCTCACGAACGCGAAGGCGTCATAGAGAAATTCTGGATCGACCGTCCACTGAGGCATTTCCATGCCATCCGGCACCATGTCGCGAGCGTTTCGCTGGGCTGATACCTGCGGGGGTGTCAGACAGAGCGCCATCAGCAATAAAGCAAGCCACGAGAGGTTCAAGGGCCGAGTCAAGATGGGGCGCATCATGCAACCGTCAGACTGAAAATCAAGGACGAGGGTTACGGGGGGGTGGTTCTTGGTTCTTGGTTCTTGCGCCTTCGATTACGATTACGAGGGGGAAGGGGACGAGAGTTGGGGGTGGAGCTATGCGCGCAAGTTGCTGCCTTCGCCGCCGAAAACTCGGTCGGCCCACATCTCGAAGGCCACGACTGCGTAGAGCTTTCTGGCGAAATTCCGTCTGCCGCTGAGGTGGTTCTCTACTGCGGCTGTGATGGCTTCAGGTCTCAGCAATCCGCGTTTCCTGATGCGTGCGGGATCGGTGTATCGGCGAAGCGTCTCTTTCAGTTCACCCCGGAACCATTGCTCCACCGGCATGCCGAAGCCCTGCTTCGGACGTTCAAACCACTCGATGGGAAACCGCTTGGAAAGCATTTGCTTGAGGATGCGCTTGCCGCCGTTCTGCAGATCGGCTCGCAACGGACGACGCACGACGTTGCGGATCCACTCCTGATCCAGCAGCGGGGCGCGTCCTTCGAGAGCCACAGCCATGTTCGCGCGATCCACTTTCACCAGGATGTCCCCCTCCAGGTAAGTGGCGATGTCTGTCACCATCCACCTTTGCAGGGTCGGCAACTTGTCGTTTTGATGCCATGTGGTTTCAAACACATCATCGCCTCCCGTTTTGACTCCGGCTTTGACCAGAGTTTGCGCCAGATCAGAACGTTTCCATAGGGAGGAGAGCCAACGGGCAAGTTCCATGTCCGAACCTGTTCCGATCGCGGCGCACCCCTTGTGCAGGGAGTCTTTCCAGGCCAGCCTGGACAACCATTGCCACGGCAGCGGAGCTCTCATCCAGGGAGCAGCCTTGGCGAACTGGCGATATTTCTCGTATCCCGCAAACATCTCGTCGCCTCCATCTCCCGATAGCACAACGGTGACATGACGCCGGGTCTCACGGGAGATCAGGTAGGTGGGGACATATGAATCATCACCCAAAGGCTCCGGGGCATTGATCAGGATCTGTTCAAACTCCTTGAGAACCGAGGATTGGCTGACCTGGAGTTCATGGTGTTCCGACCCGAGGCGTTCTGCCACCTGGCGGGCATGTGCGGCCTCGCTCTGGGGGACGTCTTCGAATCCGACGGTATAAGTCTTCAGTCGCGAGCCCATGCATTCTTGAGCCACAGCCGACACCAGGCTTGAATCAACACCCCCGCTCAGAAAGCATCCCAGAGGAACATCACTCTCCAGGCGACAGAGCACGGAATCATGGAGAATGGATTCCAGCGCGTTGGCTGTTTCCTCGGCGGACCCATGGATTTCCTGGGCGTGAGGATCTGGGAAGGCCGGACCGTAGCGTTCGATCTTCAGTCCGTGTTGCTGGGAAAACACAGCCAGGCTTTGCGGAGGCAGCCGGAGTACGCCCTGAAAGAGACTATGTTTGCCAGGCACGTATCCAAACTCCATGTAATCTTCGAATGCTGCCTGGCTGAGCTGCGGGGAAAAGTCAGGGAGAGCTTTGAAGACATCGAGTTCGGATCCGAATGCGAGTGTGTTGGGTTGCTCCCAGTAGAAGAGCGGCTTTTTTCCGATGTGATCGCGTCCGAGAACGAGCTGGCCGGCGTGGTCGTCCCAGATGGCGAAGGCGAACATGCCGCGAAGCTTGGGAAGCAGGTCCTTCCCCCACTGTTCCCAGCCGTGGACGAGAACTTCGGTGTCGCTTCGGCTGCGGAAGACATGGCCCGCAGCGAGCAGTTGCTCTCTAAGAGGCTTAAAATTGTAGATCTCACCATTGAAGACCACTTGCACGCGTCCGTCCTCATTCGACATGGGCTGAGCGCCTGCGGGGGATAGATCGATGATTCTCAGGCGTCGGTGAACCAGGCCGCAACGG
>VHDG01000679.1 GCA_016871475.1 Verrucomicrobiota bacterium | reverse complement strand
CTTGGTCTTGGTGTTTCCCTTGATCTCGATCTTCTCGATGTATGACTTGGAGCCTTCCTGAATCCGGTACTTCAGGTCCATGTTACCGGTGTCGGTGTTGGGAATCTTTTCTTCACGAACCCGGGCGTCGATATGCCCCTGTTTGCCGTATTCGTCCCTGACCGCCTCAAGATCCTTGTTCAGGGCCTTGGGGGTGAATATCTCTCCGGGACCCATCTTGATGGCCTTGGAAAGATCGTTGGTGGTGTAGAGTTTGTTCCCTTCGAACTCGACGGTTCCCACGTTGTATTTCTTGCCCTGGCTGAGCTCGAACTTGAGACGAACATGCTTCGGGTTCTTGTAGTCGTGCTCGATGTTGGTGATCTCAAAATCGATGAACCCTTCCTCCTGGAAAAACTGTGTCAGCTTGTCCTTGTCCTCCTCCAGCACATCATCCTTGAGCACGCCGCTTCCGGTGATGAACGAGAACATCCAATGACGGCGGGTCTTGATCTGCTTTCGAAGTTTTCGCTGCGAGAATCCTTCAACCCCCTCAAAGCTGACATCCTTCACGATCACCTTCGGGCTTTCGGTGATCTCGAAGGTCACGCTGCCTCTGCCGCTGCGTTCGTCGATGCTCGTGACGTATTTGACCTCGGTTCTTGGATATCCCGCCTTCTGGTACTTCTGCTTGATGGCCTGAACATCGTTGAAGAGTTTTTTCTCGTCGAGAGTGTCCCCTGGCTTCGAGGTTACAGACTTCAACAAACGGTTGTTGGAGTATTTCTTGTTCCCCTGGAAAACGATGTCGGTGAGCTTGGGTTTGGCCTGAAGAATATAGACGAGACTCACTCCCTTCTCTTCGAAGGCCTCGGTCACCTGGACATTGAGGAAGTAACCGGTCTTGTGGAGGTTCTCCACATCGTCGGCAACCATGCGACGGTTGTATTGTTCACCCTCGCGCACGCGCATGTGGGCGCGGATGGCGGCATCGCTGACGCTTTGCGGGCCGACATTGGTGAGGGTGATGCTAAGGACAGGCGGGAGGTCCTGAGCTTGCAGGGCAGGGGCGCAAGCAAACGAGGCGATCCCGAAGGGCCATACTTTCCGAAACCAGTTGGTCTTCATCAAGAGTAAGGTGGAACGTCGTCAGGATTAATCTTCGCCGCATTCTCAAAACGCGTGATGGATTTTCGGAACACCAGCTCGACGTCGCCGGTGGGGCCATTGCGTTGCTTCGCGATCAGGAGGTTGACGGGGATAGCCTCGTCATCGGCAGGAGCCGATGGAGCCCCACTCTCTTCCTCTTCACCCGCACTCGCTCTATACAGCAACCCGATCAGGTCGGCGTCTTGCTCAATGGCACCGGATTCCCGCAAATCCGACATTCGGGGCTTGCGGTTCTTTTCTTTTTCAAACTCGCGATTGAGCTGACTCAGCACGATCACCGGCACTTTCAATTCCTTCGCTAAGGATTTGACACCGTTGGAGATGTCGGCGATTTCCTGCTGACGATTCTCAGCACGGCGCGCAGTAGAATGAAGCAGCTGGAGGTAGTCAATGACAAACAGCCGGACACCGTGCTGCTGCCACATGCGACGGGCCTTGGCACGCAATTGAAGGATGGAAAGGCCCGGAGTGTCGTCGATATAGAGCGGCGCGGCGGCGAGTTTTCCAGCTGCGCTGGTCAACCGCGGAAAATCTCGCTCGGCAATAAATCCGCTCCGGATGTCGCGAAGATTCACACGCGCTCGGGAACACATCAATCGCAGCACCAGTGAATCAGCAGTCATCTCCAGACTGAAAACACCCACGGGAAGTTTTTCCTCCACCGCGACATGCTCGGCGATGTTCATGGCCAACGATGTCTTTCCCATGCTGGGCCGGGCCGCAACGACGATCATTTCCCCCGCATGCAAGCCGCTTGTCATCCGGTCCAGATCCGCGAAGCCGGTGCCGATGCCCGTGAGCATTCCCTGCCGTTGCTGATAGTGCTCAATGGTCGTGATGGCAGTCCGGACCAAGTCGCGCATGTTCCGAGACTCCGGCTCTACCCGAGCCTCGCTGATCTGCAGAATATCGCGCTCGGTTTCATCCAAAAGGGCATCGACCTCTCCCTCATGCTCATAGACTTTCGCCAGGACATTGGAGCAGGTGCTGAGCATTCGCCGGAGCAGATGCTTCTCCTTGATGATCTCGAGGTAGTAGCCGACGTTGGCCGCGGAAGGCGTCGCATCCGGCAGGGAAGCCAGATAGGCCACTCCACCCACCCCCTCGAGCATCCCCTTGTCCTTCAACCGTTGAGGCAAGGTGATCAGGTCCACCGGCAGCTTGGCGTCATACATCTCCACCAGCTCGGAATAAAGGGTCTGATGCCGGAGATCGTAGAAGGATTCTGCCCCGTCTCCTTTCAGTTTCTCAACACACTCACCCAAGCACTCGTTGGGGGAGAGGAATATGCACCCGAGAACACCCATTTCCGCTTCGATGCTGTGCGGAGGTAACCGGCCGGCACCTCCGGTATCCATGTCCTGCGTGCCATTGTTCCGACGCTTCCTCCCTGGGCGACGCGTCGAACCCGAAGCCTCCGACGTGGGGTCCTGTTCGCTCATGCGGGGATCAGAGAGGGGTGCTGCGGGATCAGGTCGGGTCAGAGAGGAGGTGAAGGGCGGGTTATGATCTCACAAACCGGGGGGTCGAGATCTCGGCAGCCGAGGTCATGATGGCCTGGAGGGTGTCATGACACCGATCGGGGTGATCGTAAAGATACATGGCCAACGAAACCCCCAGGGTTCGGCTTTCGTCCGCGACCGATCCATTCTTCAAACCCAACAGCTCGCAAAAGCGGATGCTCAGGCCTTCCAAGGCGGCATAAAGATCCGACAAAGCGTCCTGTTGGAGGTCCGAAAAACGC
>VHDG01000678.1 GCA_016871475.1 Verrucomicrobiota bacterium | reverse complement strand
CAGGACGCCCGAGGAAAGCGGTAGAGAACTACCGCACTCCATGACGCTTCGCGAATCCCTAGCCCCTCAGGAATTCCGTCAGGTCCTGGAGTGCGCCAGTCCTCTGGCGCTTTGACCAGGAGCGCACGAACGACGCAGCCGAAACTTAATCCTCTGGCACAGGACGCCCTGGGAAAGCGGTAGAGGACTACCGCACTCCATGACGCTTCGCCAATTCCTAGCCACCAGGAAGTCCGCCAGAGGCGAGTGATGAATGACGAGTGACCCTGAAGTTTGCACCGCAGGGACGGGAAGAGCGCAGAGAAGAGTTTTGATTTGGCTCCAGACTTCTTCTGCGGTGTCAGGCTGGAATAGCAAATGAGTGGACTACGGCTGGGCTTTTCGATGTTAGGAAGCCCAATAGATCAGAAGGGTGGTAAGAAGGCAGACGATCAGAGTGAGGACGATGACGCGCGAGAACCACTCACCACGGGCTGGAACAGCTATTCCAGCTCTCCGAGCCTCCCGACGTTCGATGCGGTTGCGTCTGCCTTTGAACCAGCAGTAAACATCCAGAGCTGCACAAAGCACATCCAGCAGCATGAACAGGAATTCCAACAATGATGCAAGCATTCAGTCTCCAGCGTTTCCGCTTGAGCTCGAAAGTGGAGCAGGGGTGGCTCCGGTCAAATGTTTCTTGCCGTATAGAAAACGAACCCTGAGAGCCTGATCGCAGCAAGAACTGGTAGTTCGAGTGTTCCGGCTAAGCAAAGACCTTCTTGAGATAGGACAGACTGCGCTCTGCGATGGCCTTGGGACCCTCATCGAAAATGAAGACTTCGACTGAAACCACACCGTCGTAACCGGTGTCGCGCAAGGCTGCCACGATTGGCTCATAGGCCACATCCCCAAAACCCGGGCCCTTCAGGTTCCGATCGTTTGCGTGGAAATATGCAAAGTGCGGGGCGGACTCTCGAATCACCTGCGGGATGGGTTTGGACTCCGAGCTCATCGCCTTCACGTCGAGAATGATTTTGAAATGATCGCTTGGCTCTTCGTTCACGAATCGGATCGCATCAGCTGCTGAATTGATGAAGTTCGTTTCGCTGGGGGCCAGTGGCTCGAAGCAGATGGTGACTCCTCGCTGCTCGGCCACCCCAACGGATTTGCGAAATGTCTCTCTGGCCCACGACCAAGCCTGATCCAGAGTCACGCCTTCGAGGATATTTCGTTGTTTGGGGGAACCGACCACGATGGTTTTTCCCCCGATGTCTGCGCAGAAGTCGACAAGGTGGCAGAAGTATTCCGAGGTTTTCTGACGCGTGCCGGCATCGGGATGAGTCAGGTGGAGGCCTTCGGTTTGAACGAGCACCCAATGGATTCCAGAGATTGCGATCCCTGCATCCTCAGCCATCCGGCGGATCTCAGATCTCCGCTGCGGAGGGATGGCGCAGACATTCTGCGCGAGGGTGAAGGGAGCGATCTCAATGGCGTCATAGCCTGTGCTCCTCGCGAAACGCATTGATTCCGCAAGTTCCCAGCCCTGAAAGATCTCGTTGCAGATCCCGAATTTCATGCGCGCACAGTCGCGAAATAGTGCCCCGGAGGACAAGCCTTTTGACGGACAGCAGTGCTCATCCCACCTCTTTCACCCACTGTTTGCTCGTGCTCGTAATCGTAATCGACTTTTCGTGCTCAATTCGTGCTCGGAGTCACCAGGCGATAATAGCGCTGCGAGGTTCCGGGGCTGGCGTCCAACACCTCAACCGTCTGATCACTGAGCACTGCCGGGACCGACCCCAATGTCTTCCATGCACCGTTGGGAAGAACGTCGCGGTGTTGGATGGAATAGCTTCGACCCGTCACGCCGTTGAACCGGATCTTTATTCCCTCGGCCGTTTGCAGGATGGCTCCGATGCTCAGCCCACTTGAGGCGTTGCGTGGATCCGTCCCGGCGAGGTACTCGTCCAGGTTGGAGAAACCGTCACGGTCGACATCCCCATCTCCGTTCGGAGCATTGACATCGAAGTCGTAAATGGTTTCCCAGACATCAGGCAAGCCGTCGCTGTCCAGATCCGGGGACCCAGACACAGCCGTACCAATCACTGTGATGGTGGCGTTGCTCAGTATCTCGCCTGTGTCACCGATCGCCGAGAATGTGAAGAGGTTGCTTCCCAGGATTACTGGGACCGCAGCACGCCAGTTGGTCACGGAGGTCCAAGTGAAAGCAGGCAGGGATGGGGCTCCCGGGGCTGCGATGTTTTTTGCATCAAGCCAGGCCGAGCCCGCTATCAGCGCGATGGGACTGTTGGTGGCAAAAGTGCGCCCGCCATTGCTCGTGATCCCGAAGGGGACCTGTCGGGGGAATCGGCCCCTTGCCGTCGCAGATCGGTTTTGGATGTAAGTCAGGATCTCCCCAAAGTTCTGGCCGGGGGTGAAGTTGTCATAGTGGTCCACCCAGTAGGCCATGTAGGAAGTGTTATAGGTCGTGTTGATGATGTCCCGGAGATGCCGCAGGTAGGTGCGGTTGTTGGCCGGACGGGTTGTGAGTTTGGCCAAATCGCTGTTGTTGTAGATGTCACCGCCGGCATCAATGTGGAAGGCAAAGTCCAGGTCCCAGAGCAGGTGCAGCAGTTTGCCATCGCTGGGCCTGACGTAGAGGTGGAGGTTGTGCTGGGAACCAGAGCCGCTGTAGTTGTCGTTGGCACCGCACAATTGAGCGAGAGCAAAGGCTCGAAGCCACTGATCCACATCCAGCATCTGATCGGCCGCCGCGTTGAACGTGGCTGCGTCGGAGATGCTGAAGATCTTTAATCGCTGGATCAGCGTTTCAAAGTCGTCGCGGTCCCGGCGGTTCTTGATGGCGTAGCCCAAACGGTAGTTCTCCTTGTCATCACCCTGGTCGCCCAAGGCA
>VHDG01000677.1 GCA_016871475.1 Verrucomicrobiota bacterium | reverse complement strand
GCCGGCCCCTGCCGCCAGGTTCGCGTAGATCGACTTCACCGAGACCACCCCCACCGTCCGATCCCGGACCCCTTCAAACACGGGGAAGTGCGAATGATTGCTGACGACGATCTTGTGCCAGATCTGGTCATGAGGATCGTCCTGGTTCAGCCAGATCACCTTGGGCCGCGGGGTCATGATTTCGCGCACGGGCAACTGATCGAGTTCCAACGCGCTGTTGACGATATGAGTTTCCACCTTGTTGAACGCCCCGGCTCGAACGCCTTCCTGCATCAAGCCCCGCACCTCATCCTCGGACACCGAAGAGGCGGAGTCGGCCCGGAAACCCAGGACCCGCAGCACGAAGTCCGTGGACATCGTCAGCACGGAAACAAGAGGAGAGACATATCGGGAGAGCAAGGTCATGGGACGGGCCAGGAGTATCGCGATGCTTTCCGGTCGGCTGAGGCCGACACGTTTTGGGATCAGCTCTCCGATGACCAGCGAGAAGTAGGTGATACAGGCGACGACGATGGCGAAAGCGATGGTTGCCTCGTGACCTTGGACGATGGGGATCCGGCTGAGGGGCTTCTCCAGTTCCTGGGCAAGAGTGGCTCCGCCGAAGGCTCCGGCCACCACTCCGACGAGGGTGATTCCGATCTGGACGGTTGAGAGGAAGCGATTGGGGCTTTCAGCCAGTTCAAGGGCGGCTCGCGCCCCGTGGTCTCCACGATCTGAAAGTGTGCGCAAGCGTGCCTTGCGGGCGGAGACGACAGCGATCTCGGCCATGGCAAAAACCCCGTTCGCAGCGAGAAGCGCTGCAATGACAAGGATATCTAATGCAATATTCGACATCCCGGAAACGCTAGCCCGCACTTCCGGTGCTGCGAAGAAAATTCGCTGTCCGCTGTCTCCGATCAGGGTGATCTCATCCGAAACACACCTGCTCCTGCCGGGCGTCTTACCCTGTCGTTCGGTCAGCGGATGGAGAGGAACCAAAGATGCGCCGGGCTGCCTCTATGTCGCGGGCGATTTGTTGCTTCAACTCCACCAGGGAGCCGAACCGGCGTTCTTCCCGAAGCCTTTCCACAAATGTGACCTCGAGGTTCTGGTCGTAGAGATCCCCATGGAAATCCAGCAGGTGGACCTCGAGCCGGAGCTCTGGCGTCGAATTCTCCAGTGTCGGGCGGACGCCGATATTCATGACGCCCGGCCAGGAGCTGCCGGGTGAGAAGACTCGAACCGCATAGACGCCGGGTTGGGGTGTGATCCTGTTTTGCACGTTCAGGTTCGCCGTGGGGAACCCAAGCTCGCGTCCCTTCTTGTCACCTGAGACCACACATCCCTCCATGCGCCAGGCTCTGCCGAGCATTTCGGCGGCTGAGTCGAAAGCTCCTTCTGCGATGGCCTTGCGGATACGTGTGCTGCTGACCGGAGTGCCATCGAGGCTGACCGAGGAGAGGCCGTGAACGCGGAACTGGTAGGTTTCGCTCAGCTTGCGTAGAAGATCGACGTTGCCGCCTCGTTTGTGGCCAAAAGCGAAGTCGCTTCCCACACACAGGCTCCGCAGCGGGGAGAAATCGTGGGCGAGCTCCCTGATGAAGATCTCCGCAGGGACCCGGCTGAAGGTTTCGTTGAACGGGATGACGAGTGCGATTTCCATTCCCGCCTGTTCCAACGACCGGAGGCGCTGGGAGAGCGACTGAAGAAGCCTGGGGGCATGCTCTGGGGCGACAATGGAGTTTGGATGCTGGTCGAAGGTGACGGCGACAGGAAGGCAACCGAGGGAGGAGGCATCCTCGCGTGTCTGGGCCAGCACCTGCTGATGACCGAGGTGCACACCGTCGAACACCCCTATCGCTGCGCAGACGCCGCGCTGGAGGTTGTCGAGATCCGAAGACTTTTTGATCACACGCACCGCAAACCCTGTGCAGGCGTTTCCTGTCCGATCAAGTTCAAGATTTGAGTTAAGGACTACCCTCCTGTGGTCGATCTCAGAATTTGGGGGAGGCTACACACAGCCGAGCCCAACCAGCGCTGATTATGAAGAGTTTTGGCTACGCATCGAAGATGGTGAGTGGGTTCCTGATCGCAAGCCTCGTGCCTTTGACGATCCTCGGGTTCCTCGTCTATCAATCCTCTGAAGGAATGAGGGCCGGGATCGGCAAGTCCTATCAGGCGGCTGCTGAGAGTCTGATCGATCGGGTGGAAAGAAATTTGTTCGAGCGGTACGGGGATGTACAAGCCTTTGGTTTCAACTCCGCGCTTCAGGACAAGGCTTCGTGGTACGTCGTCGGGTCTGCCAGCAACGCCATCGCGCGGGTGGCCAACCAATACGCCGCACTCTACGGCATGTATCAGCTTTCCGTGGTGGTTGATCTGGAGGGAAAGGTGATCGCGGTGAATGATCGCAGCCCGAAAGGCGAACCGATTGACACGGCCTGGCTCTACGACAGGAGCTTTAAGGACGCAAGCTGGTTCCAGGATGCCCTGGCAGGACGCTTTCTGAAGAGCCCAACCCTCAGTGGAACGGTCGTCCAGGAAGTCGCTGTGAGCGAGGAAGTGAAGAAGATCTATTCTGACGAGGGGTTGGTTCTTGGGTATTCGGCGCCTGTCACCGATCGCGATGGCAAGGCGATCGCCGTCTGGCACAACCTCGTTGCTTTCTCCGTCGTGGAGGAGATGTTTGAGGCTGTCTATCGGGGCTTCAGCAAGGAGGGGCTTTCCTCCGCCGCGCTTACCCTGGTGGATTCGACCGGCAGGATCTTGATCCAGCATCATCCGAAGCAAAGAAATGGAGACAGCAGGGTCTTCCGTGACATGGGGGTCATCCTGAGGCGCAACCTCAAGCAGGAGTCCAACCCTGCGGCGATCGCCGTAGTGAACGGGCAGGCTGGCTACACGGAGGATACGGCTGAGA
>VHDG01000676.1 GCA_016871475.1 Verrucomicrobiota bacterium | reverse complement strand
CATCTGGAAGCCCCCCTGGATCACGCCCTCGTCGATGGCACCACGGTGAAATCCTTGAGATGGCCTCAGACCGCGATCGTGAAGGGTGATTCGCGAAGTTACAGCATCGCCGCGGCCAGCATTCTGGCGAAGGTTCACCGAGATCGCATGATGCTGGCGTTTCATGACCGCTGGCCAGCGTATGGATTCGACATTCACAAGGGTTACCCCACACCTCAACATCTGGATGCGCTGAAGCGCCATGGCCCCTGCGAAATCCACCGGTTGAGTTTCGGGCCGGTGAAGCAGTTCACCCTTACGATCACCTCTCTGGAGCAACTGGACTTTTCTCAGAGTCCAACCGGAGGCTTCTAGAGCCACCACCGTCAACCCCGCTTTCGAAACACAATCAAGTGTTGTCGGGGAAGATCCCGCAATGTCTCAACCCATTCGAGTGGATGAAGCGACATCTCTTTCTTCACCTGAGCTTCCGACATCTTGTGCACCTCCTTGATCGGAACCCACGCGTCCTCTTTACGAAACTCGACGAACGCGAGGCGTCCACCGGGTTTCAAGGCTCGCACCATCGCCTCAGTCATCTCGTAGGGAAACTCGAACTCGTGATAAACGTCCACCATGACAATCAGGTCGATCGCCTGCGGGGGCAACTTCGGGTCCCGATCAGTTCCGAGCACAGGCACGACGTTGGTGATGGAGGCTGCTTTCATCTGATTGGTGAGCAACTGGATCATTTCCGGTTGAACATCCACGGCATATATCCGGCCTTTGGGACCTGTCAGAGGCGAGATCCGACGTGTCAGGTAACCCGTTCCGGCACCGACATCAGCAATCACATCGCCAGGCTTCACTTTCAGCAGTTCCACCAGCTTGCTGGTTTTCTCTTCGGCTTCGCGGCTGGTTCGTTCGAGCCATCCGGCGCCTTGATGCCCCATGACGAATGCGATCTCCCGACCCATGAAGAACTTACCAATCCCGTTAGGATCGTGATCTTGCCTCCGTTCATACAGCGGCTCAGGGCGGAGTGTTGGCGTGGGCGATGCAGCGTTGGCTGATGCCTGGATGAGCAAGATCAACAGGGACGCGATCCATTGGAGACGGCGGGGGCAAGACTGGGAGGAAAGTGATGGCATGAAGCAGATGGCTAATTGTTTTCCAGAACACGATCGGCTTTAGCAAAGTAATGTCGAAAGCGCTGACTGACGGATTGGACGTAATCGCGCGTACCGGGATAAGTGATCTGAGCCAGGAACTGGGCGCTGTTTGTGGCGCCTTCTCCTTTGGCCCACCGCAGCACATTCCCCCGACCTGCGTTGTAATCAGCGAGAGTATAAGCCAGGGGATTGTCTGTGCTTAGATAACGGCGATAAAGCTTCTTCAGATACCACGTGCCGGCGCGGGTATTGAGTTCAGGATCAGTCATGGCCCCCGGATTTGAGATATCCACAGCCTCTGCAGCAGCCCATTCGGCCGCAGTGCCCGGCATCAACTGCATCAACCCCACTTCCCCTTTGCCGCCACGGGCAAAAGCATCAAAGCGGCTCTCCCTCCAGACCACAGCTTTGATCAACGCGGGGTGCACTCCATAGCGACCTGCGGCAGCTTGAATGACCTCGTCATGACGTTGCTCGATCCAGACATTCCGTCCCTCCCAAAAAAACGCAAAGCCCGCTCCGAACACCACCGCAACCCCCAAAAAATGCCTTGCGATCCTTCGCATGTGGGAGTCTCAGGTTCAACTCACCATCAGTTGTTTGATGGCCTTTCGACTGCCACCGGCTTCAACCCAACCTCGTGAGCTATATCGTTGAACTCCTCCCGAGAAACATCTTCGAGTTGTTTTCCGCGTCGCTGAAGCTTCTCGTTAATCTTTAGGGCCTTCTCGACCATCTCGTCATGAGTGTCTTGTGTGCCACCCACCATGGCGAAGTTCGGACCGCGGGTAATTCGCTTGTGGCCATCGGAATCGAGGCCCACCCCGATCAGCGCACTCTTCTTCTTGGGCGATTTCTTTGACGGCGAGTCTGCCATGCGGCGAAAACTAGCCTCGCCCCAATATTCCCGCAAGCTCTTTGGCCCGGATGCGAGCCCAGGGTGCATCACATTTTCGAGTCGCCCTATCCTCCTCCCTCCCCTCGTAATCGTAATCGTAATCGTAATCGGCGGCTCGTCTTTGTTGGTCCTTGGTTCCTGGTTCCTGGTTCCTGGTTCCTGGGTGTTCGATTACGAGGGGACCTTGGTCTATTCGAACAGTATGGCTACTGGGGCTCGCACCGGCCCTAGCGGGTAACACGCATCAGCCTGTAAAAGGAAACTGCATCCAGCGGTTTGGGATCAGTAAAGAGAGCTGGATCACGATCCCATTGCACGATCCCGAGGCCCTCCCAGTTCCGAAGGTCAGCGGATCGCTGGAGGTGATAAACTCGTCCGCCAGGACCATCGCACTCCAGTTCCACACGGCCGGATCTTCTCCGCAAACTCAACTTCGGAGCCTGATCAGGAAGCGATTGCCCATGAAGCTCCAGGGTCATCCCAACGATGGAGCCCCGGTTAAGGAACCGTCGGTCGGATATCCTAACTTTCCACAATCCTTCTCCTTGTTCACCCCAATGGCGAACAGACATGAAGGCCCAGTCAATGCCGGCATCAAAGGCTGGAGAATGAACGTCGGCCATCCGGCTGAGCATTCCATTGGGAGACTCAACTTCGATCCGCAGATCGCCCCAGTCATCATGTCGAGCAGTCAGTCGAAGCCTCATGTGCTCAACCCTCAAGGGCTGGCTGTTGGTAAAAGCGAACAGCAACCCATCCGGCTGATTGTCCGGGATGCTGACCTCGGATTCCTGCCATGGGATCCCGTTCCACAGCCTGCTCCCCAGCAGCTTCCAACTCCGGGCCAAGGCC
>VHDG01000675.1 GCA_016871475.1 Verrucomicrobiota bacterium | reverse complement strand
TTCGGATTTCCCGGTGTGATGATCTGCTGTCTTGGATCGGGGGCCGCTGAATGCGGATTCCTCTTCAGATAGTGATCCTGAAGCACGTAGTGCCAGAGGGGCCATGAGTTCTGCACACCGAACCAATGACCCCAGTCGTCAGGGTTGCGTCCAAACTGCGACGGACCGCTCTGGGCCTCGAGTTCGCCCGTGTCGGGCTGAAAGCGAAAGTCCCGGCTGCCGATTGAGTATTCCCGCCCATCGATATGCGACCTGATCCGCGTGGTCGTCGCATAGCCTCCATGATGAGCCCCGCTGGCGCAGTAGACCCAGTTGTCAATGCCCCACCTGAGCCCGTTGACGCGAAGCTGCTGATTCCCCTCAAAGAATCCGCTGAAAAGCACTTTCCGAACATCCGCTTTCCCGTCTCCGTCCCCATCCTTCAGAAAGACTATCTCCGGTGCGGCGGTAATGATCACCCCATCGCGCCACACCAGAATCCCCGTGGGGAACGATAGTCCCTCCGCAAACAACACGCTGCGATCGTAGCGGCCGTCCCGATCCGAGTCCTCGAGCACACGGACGCGTCCACCGGCCTTCCCCGCCCCATCCACGCCCAGCGGATAATCCAGCATCTCAACCACCCAAAGGCGTCCCTGAGCATCCCAGTCGATGGCGACAGGGGACGTGACCAGGGGTTCAGCTGCGGCGAGCTCCACCTTGAATCCCTTCGGCACGTGGATTTTGGAAAGAGATGCTTCGGGAGAGATCGGGGCGGAGGAGACTGCGGGACTTGGGTGAGCCGGATTGGGCAGCGCGGCCGAGTTCGTGGAGCGGGATCGGGAAATCGTGCGGATTTCCTCGGGCCGAAGCGCCCGGTCAAACAGGGCGATCTCACTCATCCGGCCCGTCAAATTCGAGAACCCATCGCTCCGGCCTCCCAGGAACAACATCGCGGACGAGGCTTCGAACGTAGGTTCCAACTCACCTTCCAAATCCGGCTTGTCCCCGCCATCGAGGTACACACGCACCTTCCTTCCTTCTCGAACCATGATCACATGATGCCATGCCTTGGGAGTGAGCATCGCTTTTCCCGCGAGCAATTCGTTCCGCCGGTTCCCGTTGAACCAGATCAATCGCCCGGCGTCGCTGTGGGTCCCTCCGATTCCCAGATGATCCCCCACCAACTCATTCCCCTCCTCCCCTCTTGAAAAAAGGTAGGCTGTCACAGCTCTGGCGCTGTGGGGCAGTTCGTTCATGAACCAGAAGGCAACGCTATAGGTCATGCTCAAGCCCGTGGCTTTCGCCCGCAGCCGGCCCCCTTTGAATTGTGCCGACACCGAGTCGGCTGAGGGCAGATCCACTCCATCTTCCGCGATGGCAGTCATCCGTTGGGAAACACTTGGGACGGTTCGTCCTTCAGCCGGGGAAACGAGCCAGAAAGCCAAAGGCTCCAGCGCCCGGAGGTCTTGCATTCCCAAACCCGCAGGCCCTCTTGGTCCGGTGGCTGCGGTCACGGGTCGTGGAACCCTTGCCGCTTCGAAGTGCGCTGTGACTTCACCCGGTGCGAGGGCACGGTCGTACCAGGCGATCTCGTCCAGTTTTCCCTCCAGGCCGGCTGCCCCATCGCTGCGACCTCCGAAGAAAAGCTCGTCCTCTCCGGTGACACGGCCTGGTTCCAGATCCCCGGCGAGTTCCGGGATCGGATCCCCGTTGAGATAGGCTGTGGCGCGCCTTCCATCACGCACCAGGACGAGATGGTTCCACGTCCGGAGGGCGATCTCGCTTCGTCCCACCAGAGACTGGCTGACATCGCTTCCGCCATTGGAGAACACAAGCCGCCCTGGAGCGGTGCGGGTGCCGCCGATGGACAAGTGTTCACCTGGTGCTCCGAAGACACCGTCCTTGCCACGTGAGAAAAGATGTCCCGTGACGGCGCGAAGCGAGGAGGGAAGCCCGTTCCAGAACCAGAACTCCACCGTGTAGGGGCCGGCCCCAACCGTCGATCCCGCACGCAGTCTGCCTCCCGCGAAGTGCACAGCTCGGTTGATCTGTGTCCCGCTGAAGGAGTTGGTCTTGTCCAGCTGCGCAGGACGGAACCCGACCCGGCCGCTGGCACCAGGGAGGTAAAGGGCGATGCCATCCTCAAATCGGGCATGACGCTGGTTCGGTGTCGCGTCCAAGGCAATGGGAACGTTGATCTCGTTGAGCCGCCAGTACGCGGCAGGTTTTGAGCTCAGCACCGTTTGAGCGTAGACCCCGTGAGTGTCTGCAAGGGCGACGCGCGGACGTGCTGCAACCTCCTCAAGCAGGGAAAGCAGGGTCTCCACGATTCGTGGCTCAGCTTGAATCTCCAGTCCGGCGGTTCGGGCCGGCCAAGTGGTGTAACCTCCCAGGTGATGCTGTTCGGGAGGCGGAATATATCCCTCGGCTCCATTCGCCAGCTCAATGTTCATCGTCAATGGAAAGGGGCTCTGCGCTTTGAGCTTCAAGCCCGTGATCGCATAAACCTCATTCGGCAGCGCAGTGATTCCGACATCGCCGATACGCAACGCCTGAAGCTTGAGCTGCGTCCGGGGCCGATCGTGAAGATGGATCGCCTCCAGCGCATAGACCTCCGGCAAAGTGGCCGGCAGACGTCCCTCAAAACTCCTGGCAAGCTGACGTGCCCAAACGAGCCGCGAGGCGTCGGGAACGCGGTAGTTGAGTTCCAACGTCCGTTCCGCCATGCGCAGCGGCACCCAATCCTTGAACTGAATCCCACGCACAACTTCCGCAGCCCTCACCGCAAGTTCACGCGCATATGCGTCGTACCCAATGTCGCGTGCAGGTGCGCTGTAATCCATCCACATCAGATCCCCGCTCGTTCCCTGCGAGATGATCGGAAGGAAGCCGCGGGCCGCCTTGCCTGGATCCAGGAACT
>VHDG01000674.1 GCA_016871475.1 Verrucomicrobiota bacterium | reverse complement strand
GGCGCTGCACAGTCTCCCGAGAGAAACCATCGGACCTTCGACACGTCGCCATGGAATCGTCATCTCCGAAGTCATGTATCATCCCACAAACAGGACGGATGGCCGGAACCTCGAATACATTGAACTCTACAATTCACAGCCTTGGTTCCAGGAACTCGGAGGCTGGCGGATCAGTGGAGCGATCGACTACACCTTCCCATCGAATGTCGTCCTCCAGGCGCGTTCCTACTTTGTTGTGGCAGCCAACACCGTTGACTTTCGGTCTGTTTACTCGTTCACCAACGTTCATGGGCCCTTCCTAAACACCAACGGCCTGCAGAACAGCAGCGGCACACTCCGCATCCGAAACAAGGCAGATGCGGTGATGTTCGAAATGACCTACACGGGGGATCCCCCCTACCCTGCTGCTGCGGATGGGGGAGGGCACTCGCTCGTGCTCGGACGTCCCAGCTACGGTGAACGCGACCCCAGAGCATGGGTCGCCAGCGATCTTGCCGGAGGCAATCCGGGAGGCCCGGACACCCCGATTACTCATGTCTATCGTTCCCTCCTGATCAACGAAGTCATGGCACATACCGACCCTCCCCAATTTGATTACATCGAACTTCATAACAGGGGCACCCAGGCGGTGAATATCGGGCTCTGTTTCCTGACCGATGATCCTTCGACGAACAAGTTCCAGATCGCCTCCAACACCCTCATCAACCCTGGACAATTCCTCAGCTTCAGTGAGCAACAACTCGGGTTCGCTCTCTCAGCGGCGGGGGAGACCGTTTTCCTGAAGTCCCCCCAGAATAACCGGGTCATCGACGCGGTCCGGTTCCCTCCACAGGAGAACGGCGTTCCCTGGGGTAGATCTCCAGATGGGGCTACCGAGTTCCACAGGTTGAATTCGCCCACGCCCGGAACGCCCAACGCCACACGTCGCCCCAATCAGATTGTTATCAACGAAATCCTCTTCGACCCCTTGAACAGCGAGTCCGACATGGAGTTTGTGGAGCTGCACAACACCACCGGGATGGATATCTCGCTCGCGGGGTGGCGATTGCGCGAAGGAATCATTTACACCTTTCCCTCAAACGCGGTTTTGAGAGCCGGGAACTATTTGACGGTCGCCAGGGATCCAGTGGTGTTAAGAACTCATTATCCGCAGCTCAACACCTCAAACTGCTGGGGCGGATACAATGGCAGTCTGGCCAATGGCGGAGAACGAATCGTCCTCACCATGCCAGATGAAGTGGCATCCACGAACACGCTGGGCAACTGGATCACGAATCGCATCCACATCCCGGTGGATGAAGTGGCCTACGGCGCGGGTGGCAGATGGAGCCGATGGGCGGCGGGCGGCGGGAGCAGCCTGGAGCTTCGCGATGCGCGGGCGGATAACCGCCTCGCCCCGAACTGGGCCGCCAGCAATGAGTCCAACCGCAGCGGCTGGGTGGTTGTCGAAGCCACAGGAGTGATGGATAACGGATGGGCCGAAGCCACTCAGCTACACGTGACCCTGATGGGAGCCGGAGAGGCGATCGTCGATGACGTGGAAGTGATCCCCTCAGGCGGAGCCAACCTCGTGGCAAACGGCAACTTCAACTCAGGCACATCCGGATGGACCTTCCAGGGCAACCATAATCAGAGCCAATGGACATCCTCGGGTGGCTTTGGAGGCTCGGGAGGGCTGCACATCGTCACTCAGGGCAAAGGCGACAGTGGAGCCAACCGTATCCGTGTCCAACTGTCCTCCGTGCCTGCAGCGGGAACCACTGTGACCCTCCGATGCCGGGCAAGATGGGTGAAAGGGAATCCCAATCTGTTGCTGAGGCTTCGAGGCAACTGGCATGAGGCACCGGGAGTCCTTCCGACAACCTACGCCTTTGGAACTCCCGCCGCAGCCAACACCCGGGCTACCGTCAATGCCGGCCCCGCAATCACCGATGTCCGTCACGAGCCCGCATTGCCCGCCGGCGCACAGCCCGTGCTGGTGCTCGCCCGGGTTCACGATCCCGATGGGCTTGCCTATCTGGCTCTGCACTATCGGATCGACCCTCAGAGCACCTATCGATCCGTGGCGATGACCAACCACGGAAGCGGACTGTTTTCCACCAGGATCCCGGCGCAGGCCGCAGGCACAACGGCAGCTTTCTTCATCCAGGCGATCGACAATCATCCGACTTCTGCGCAATCAAGTTTCCCGGATGACGCACCGACGCGTGAAGCGGTGATTCGTTGGGGAGACCCGGCCAACCCGGGCACGCTTCCCACGTATAGAATGTGGATCACACAAACAAACGTCACTCGATGGAGCCTTGAGGAGAAGATGAGCAACCGGCCGAAGGACGTGACGTTCATCTACGGCAACTCGCGTGTGATCTACAACGCCGGGGCCTGGTTCCACGGAAGCCCCTACCATTCTCCCAGCTACAACTCGCCCGTGGGCAACAGTTGCGACTACGACCTTGGCTTCCCTCCTGACGACGCGCTGCTCGGGGAAACCGACATCAATCTGTTCCGCCCTGGCAATGGAGGCGGTGACGGAACTGCGCAGGCGGAGATTCACGGCTACTGGTTCGGCGAACAGTTTGGGATTCCCTACCTTTATCATCGCCCCGTGTTTGTCCTGGTGAACGGTCAGCAACGAGACAACGTTTTCCATGATGCCCAGCAGCCAAATGGTGATTTCATCGACCAGTGGCACCCAGACGACGCAGATGGCGATCTCCACAAGATCATGCTCGGATTCGAGTTTGGAGACATGGCAACGGGAGCCAACGAAGCCGGGTACTCCGTCATCGGATCGAGTTTCTCCAGAGTCACAACAACAGGGGGCGCCTGGAAACAAGCCTGGTACCGCTCGGTTCTCCCGCTCAGATCGGCTTCCCCGTCACAGCAGAACAACTACACAAACC
>VHDG01000673.1 GCA_016871475.1 Verrucomicrobiota bacterium | reverse complement strand
GGATCATGGGGCGAGGGGGGAGAGGAAGCCCGGGATAGAGCGGGAAGTGGTGGCGAAGGTGATCGAGGAGAAGGGGCGGGTGGGAGTGATGGAGTATGTGAGGATGAGGGTGAGGTATTTTGCGGATGGGGCGGTGGTTGGAAGGAGGAAGTTTGTGGAGGAAGTGTTTCAGACGTTTAGGAAGAGGTTTGGGAAGAGGCGAAAGACGGGGGCCAGGAGGATGAAGGGAGTGAAGTCTGAGGAGCTATACACACTGAGGGATCTGCAAGTGGACGTGGTTAAGTAGGGAGCTAGGAGTGAGAAGGGAGTGACGAACACTGGTGGGGAACGCACGTGCCACCCCCTGGGAGGGATTGTGTCTCGCCGGCCTCTGGCTTGCTGATCGCCCCATGCCGGCGAGGCGCGAGCGCTCCGATGCAAAGTCGGCTCTCGTACACAACAATCTCACACTGTCCGGCCACCGGAGCCGAAGCGGGCGTAGCCCGGGCATCCTGAAGGATGGACAACGAACCTGGGGGCAGGCCTGTCGTCAGTCGCTTGGTTGTCGGACGTGCGGCTCGTTGTCCAACTTTGAGCTGCTAAAGGGATGGACAACGAGCCGCGCGTCCGACTTCGGGAGTAGCGAGGCTTCTCCGTCCTGCCGTTTGACATTCCTCCGACCGCCCAGCAAGCTCACCGCCATGGCTAAGCCTGCTCTCGGTCGTGGTTTGAGTGCTTTATTGGGATCTCCAGCGTCCTCATCGCGCCCGGCCCAGATACCAGATAACAAGACCGATTCGACCCCGTCCACCCCGTCGGGTGAGTCGGGCTTGCGTGTTTCCATCGACCGGGTCCGGCCGTCCCCCAATCAGCCTCGCAAGGATTTCGAGCCTGTTGCCCTGGAGGAGCTTTCCGAATCTATCAAGACCCAGGGGATTCTCCAGCCGTTGCTTGTCCGTCGAAAGGCAGACGGCTTCGAGATCATTGCGGGTGAACGGCGCTGGCGTGCCGCTCAACTCGCGGGTTTGAAGGAGGTCCCGGTTCTAGTTCGCGATGCCGATGACCGGTCGCTTCTGGAGCTGGCCTTGATCGAGAATCTGCAGCGGGAGAACCTGAATCCCATCGAAGAAGCCCTGGGTTACGCAGAGTTGATCGAGAAATTTCATCTGCGGCAGGAGGATGCTGCTGCAAAGGTTGGCCGGAGCAGGGCTGCGGTGGCGAATGCGCTGAGGTTGCTCAAACTTCCGGGCTCGCTTCAGGATCACGTGCGTCACGGCCGCCTCTCCACCGGCCATGCCAAAGCGTTGCTCGCGCTCACGGATCCCCTGCACCAGGAGCGGGCGGCAGCCCAGGTCATCGCGGGCGGCTTGAGTGTTCGTCAGACCGAGGCGCTTGCCGCAGATCTGCTGAAACCCCAGGCAGAGGTCCCGTCAACCGGCTCCAATACGGCACCGATCCGGGATCCGCACCTCGTGGCCATAGAGGCCAAGCTCAGGGAACGATTCGGGACCAAAGTGCGCCTCACCTACAGCAAGGGCAAGGGAGCTTTGGAAGTTCGCTTTTTTTCCGATGATGATTTGCAGAGGATTCTTGATCTGGTGGGAGTCAGCCTGGACTGACCCGGTCGGATTCTCCTTCTGTTTGACGACCTAGACTGACGCACATGCCATCCACGCCCGAAGAAATACGTCGAGAAACACTCGCCCTTCTCCAATCCGCCCGTCCTCAATCCGCCTCCGCCTTTATTGGTCTGGACGGTTTTGTGGATGAGATCACCCGGGTGGTTGACCAGAGATCGGATGCCTTGAATTTCAAGCCGATTGCCACCATTTCCGGGTTGGCCAAGCGGATTGCCCAAGCGGCCGACAAGAGCACCAACGTGGAGCTCGTCGTGGAGCGAACGAAGATTGGTGGGAACGGGCCGATCATGGCCAACGCCCTATGCCAGCTGGGGGTGCGTGTCACCTACGTGGGAGCCCTTGGCCTGGGGAAGCCTCATCGGGTTTTCGACGATCTCTGCTCGCGCGCCGAAGTCCACAGCATCGCTGATCCCGGACACAGCGACGCCCTGGAGTTCGAGGACGGGAAGATCATCCTGGGCAAGCTCCAGCCATTGCTCGACATCACATGGCCCAACATCCAGGAAAGATGGTCGAGGCCGGAGTTTGTGCATCATTTTTCAACCAGTGGATTGGTAGGGCTGTTGAACTGGACCATGATTCCCTTCATGAGCGACATCTGGGAGTCGCTGCTGACGGAGGTGTGTCCGTCCATGGCAGGACCTCGTCGGCAGGTGTTCTTTGACCTCGCGGATCCCCAGAAGAGGACCCACGCAGACATTCAACGTGCGTTGGGATTGATCCAGCGCTTCGAGAGCCGGTTCGACGTGATCCTTGGCCTCAACGAAAAGGAAGCGATGGCGATCGGAGAGGTGATGGGGGTGCCGGCGAAATCCTCGGGCCGCGAAGACCTGATCAGCATGGCATGCCTGATTCAGAAAAAGCTCGGCATCAAGTCGCTCGTGGTCCACCCGGTTCGGTACGCCTTCGTTGTCACTGGCGGGGAGGTGTCGCTGGCGGATGGTCCCGGGGTGACCAAGCCCAAGATCACCACGGGGGCCGGGGATCATTTCAATGCGGGATTTTGTTTCGGCAAACTGATGGGTTTCAGCGACGCGAGCGCGAATTTGATCGGGGTGAGCACGAGTGGATTGTATGTGCGTGAAGCGCGCAGTCCGGGGATTGACGATCTGATCGGGCTGCTGCAAAAGTGGCCCGCGAAACCATGATCCTGCCTATTTTGAAATACGGTCATCCTGTGCTGCGACAGAAAGGGGCGCGGATTGAGCGAGTGACTCCGGAGATTCGCCAACTGATACGCGACATGGTGGATACCATGAACGATGCCAACGGCGTGGGGCTTGCCG
>VHDG01000672.1 GCA_016871475.1 Verrucomicrobiota bacterium | reverse complement strand
GGGTTGATTCGGATGGTCTCGATACGAGGCGCGTACTTGCTCAGTTCCGGCCGGGGCGCAGCCAGGATTTCGCTCATGCTCTTCAGGATCGACAACCGGGCGTCCCGAGCCTGGAAAACGGCTTCGGTCATGATCTTGTGAGGGATGCCCCGAAGCTTCAGATCGAGCTGGAATCCTGTGATGCCTTTTTCGGTCCCGGCGATCTTGCAGTCCATATCGCAGAAGGCGTCCTCCCATCCGATGATGTCGGTGAGGAGCTTGTAGCGCGAAATGCGATAGTTGGCGTCGTTTTCGGTGCAGATGCCGACGCTGATGCCCGCAACGGGACGAATGAGTGGGACGCCTGCATCCATGAGAGCCAGGGATCCGCCGCAGACGGATGCCATGGAAGTGGAGCCATTTGATTCCATGATCTCGCTCGTGACGCGGATGGCGTAAGGGTAAGTGGCGAGAGGGAGCATCGGCTCAATGGACCTTTCAGCGAGGGCGCCATGGCCAATCTCACGACGGCCCGGGCCACTGATGCGACCCGTCTCACCCACGGAGAAGTTAGGGAAGTTGTAATGAAGAATGAATTTCTTCTGGTTTTCCCCGCCGGTGTAGGAGTCGAACTCCTGGGCGTCTTCGGAAGTGCCCAGAGTGGCGAGCGTGATGGCCTGGGTCTCTCCGCGGGCGAAGAGCGCAGAACCATGAGCCCGGGGCAGGATTCCGGCTTCGCCGGTGATCGCGCGGATTTGTTCGAAGCTCCGTCCGTCGAGGCGTTTGCCCTCGTTGAGAATCAAGGCCCGCACATTCTCCTTCTGAATGTGGTAGAACGCCTCTTTGACGACCATGTCGTTGATCTTCTCCGCACCGTATTTCTCCAGGAGCTTGGCTCCCACGTCATCAGCGACCGCTTTGCAGGCGCCTTCGCGTGCGAGTTTGCCAGGAGTCAACAGGGCAGGAATCATGCGTCCGCCCGCCAGCGCTTTGGCGTCGTTGAGGATCTCCTCGGGAACCACATTGAGGTCGATCTTGCGCTTTGTTTTCCCGCCCCGTGCGGCGAGTTCTTTCTGGGCTGCGATCAGAGGCTCACAGGCGGTCTGAGCGAAGGCCAGCGCGGCGTTGAAATCCTCTTCACTGATTTCTTTCGCGGATCCTTCGAACATCACGACGTCGCCCGATGCGTTGCCCACATAGATCAAGTCCAGGTCGCTTTCCTGGCGTTCGGCATGCGTGGGGTTGGCGGTGAACTTGCCTTGCGTGCGGCCTATGCGGACAGCACCCAGGGGGCCGTCCCAGGGGATGTCGCTGACGGTCAGCGCGGCGGAAGCCCCGATGATGCTGAGAATATCCGGGTCATTCTCGCCATCAGCGCTCAATAGAATGCTCTGCACCTGGACTTCATTGAACCAGCCCTTCGGAAAGAGCGGTCGGATCGGACGATCCGTGAGCCGGCTGGTGAGGATTTCCTTCTCCGTGGGCCGACCTTCACGTTTGAAATAGCCCCCGGGAAACTTTCCTGCGGCGGCTGCTTTTTCGCGGTAATCGACGGTGAGGGGAAAAAACTCCTGTCCAGCCTTGGCCTTGACGGCTGCGACGGATGCGACGACGACGATGGTCTCGCCAAGGCGAACCGTCACGGCTCCGTCGGCTTGTTTGGCGATTTTGCCTGTTTCGATGGTGATCTGCTTGTCACCGACTTGTGCGGTGATCGATGTATGCTTCATGGGTCATTGGTGCCCATCGGCTAGGAGAAACTTCACTGGGAGCCCGTTGAGAACGGGGCGGGGCAGGAGGCCCGCAGTGAAATTGCCCTTCACCGATGAGCGAATGCGCGTTGGATTTCTGAATTCCCTTTGGAAAGGCGGCGCGCTTCCGTTTCCCGCCGGGTGAGGTCGGAGACATCCAACCCCTGTTTATTGACTGCTTCTGTCCTGAAAAAACGAGAGGCCTCCCCAACAGAGGAGGCTCTGTGACTTGAAATAGGAAATGGGCTCGTGGGAGACCACAACCGTGCGCTTACTTGCGCAGCTTCAGCTTCTTCGTGATGGCCTGATAACGGCTCGTATCTGTTTGGTGAAGATAGTCCAGCAACCGCCGGCGTTGTCCCACCATGATAAGCAGCCCGCGACGCGAGCTGTGATCCTTCTTGTTGTTCTGAAGATGCTCCGTAAGGCTGTTAATACGCTCTGTAAGAAGTGCGATCTGAACATCCGCCGACCCCGTGTCTTTTTCATGGAGCCGGAAAGATTCGATCATCTTGGATTTTTCCATAAGTCCGCTTTCGTCTCTAAAATAGCAAAGGCCAGATAGTAGGGTGGCAGGCTGCAAGCTGTAAAGCCGATTCTCGTAAGAATTCTGATCCATGCTCCCTCCATCAGGGGACTCAGCCATGGTTCAACTCTCCTTATGAGGTGGAAAAGGTGCGGTCATGGATTTCCGGAAAGCGCTTGCTGCTCGTTGGATGTGCGCGATAGGTTGTCCGCGTTTGCGGCTTTAGCTAACTCACTCTCGTTTCCTCATGGCGGACACAGTAACTATTTCTAAAGGCTTGGAAGGCGTCGTGGCGGCGAAAACGCGCCTCAGCGATGTTCAAGGCGATATCGGCCGGCTTATCTACTGCGGCTACGACATTGACGAGCTCGCCGGCAAGGCGAGCTATGAAGAGGTTGTGCACCTGCTGCACCACAACCATCTCCCCAGCCACAAGGAGTTGACGGAGTTACGATCCACGCTGGTGGGCTTTCGCGATCTGCCCAAGGGCGTGGTGGATACCATCTGCACCCTTCCCCGCACCACCCCGCCCATGCACGCGCTGCGAACCGCCGTCTCGGTGCTCGGATGTTTCGACACCACCGCGGAGGACGACTCTCAGCATGCGCAGCGACGCAAGGCGCTTCGGCTGATCTCCCAAATCCCTGTGG
>VHDG01000671.1 GCA_016871475.1 Verrucomicrobiota bacterium | reverse complement strand
CCTCTGGTGAGCAGGGAAAGCAGGCAGGAATCCCAGCCTGGAGTTTTGCAACGGCCTACGCCCGACCCGACGGCGACTTTGTGATTCTCTAATGAATCGCGGAACCATCCTCCGTGCACGGCACCCTGCGCCGAGGGGCAAAGTTTCGCCTAGTATCTCTCGTGCGCCGACTGTGAAAGCGCCAGGGGACTGGCGCACTCCACGACCTGTCGGAGTTCCTGGCAGGCTTGAAATTCGCGAAGCGTCATAGAGTGCGGTCGTCCTCTACCGCTTTCCCACGGCACCCTGCGCCCAAGGACCAAGTTTCACCGTGACCATCCCCCGTGCGCCCGGGCTTTCTCCTTTACAGAACCATAGGCGCAGTCAGGGTCTCGCGAGATGAAGACTCTGTCGTCAACTCCTTCTCATCGTTGGACCCAACGCATTTGTCTGACGATCCTGATCCTGTCCTGTGCCTGCCATTCGGCGATCGCAGCTTCCGAGAGTTCATCTCGTAACAACCCGGGGCCGGTGCTGGCAGCTGCCACGCCCCCACCCGTCGCTCCGCATCGAGGAGCCAACATGGGCATCGAGATGGCCCAGACGGTTTCCACCGTCACGGGTGCCGCCATCTCGCCCCTGCTCGGGGTCAGCGCTGTCGGAGCCTGGAAATTCTTCAAGACACCCTCCGGAAGCCGTTCGTCTCTGCCGTGGTTTGCCCAACCCTGGTTCTGGATCCCGAGCTTGATCATCGTAGGCCTGTGCTTCGCCAAGGACGCCCTGGGCCCGGCAGTGCCAACCGCCCTCAAGAAACCCTTCGACGTCGCGGAGGTGTTTGAAAACAAGGTCAGCGCGCTCGTGGCCACCGGAGCCTTCGTTCCCCTGATCCTCACGATGTCCAATGCCTTCGACTCGGCTGCGTCTCCTCTGAGCCAGGAGATGGGGCTGGCTTTCGTCGATCTGAGCTCGGTGCAACGAGCCATCCTGGTGCCCTTTGCGATGGCGGCATTTATCGTGGTCTGGCTGGTTTCTCACGTCATCAACGTGCTCATTCTGGTCAGCCCGTTCGGGACCGTCGATGCCGCATTGAAGGCCGCCCGTCTCGCGCTTCTCTCCACGGTTGCCCTCACCTCGTTCGCAAGCCCATACGCCGGCGCCGTCTGGTCATGCATCATCATCGTGATCTGCTACTTCCTCGCCGGCTGGGCCTTTCGTCTCACTGTTCTCGGCAATGTTTTCGCATGGGATATCGTGACGTTTCGACGCCATCGCTTCACCCCCCATCCCTCGGCCAATTGGGCTTTCGCAAGCGATGATCTGACCCAGATCCCGGTTCGCACCTACGGGCGACTGGAAAGACTGGACACTGGAGACCTGGTCTTTCGCTACCGCCCATGGCTGGTGCTTCCTGAGCGCGTCTGCACCCTGGCCGAAGGCGACTACACCGTCGGGCGCGGTTTCCTGCATCCTGAACTCCTTCGATCCAAGGACGGCAGCCAGGTGGAGGTGCTGAATTTCCCGCCTCGAATGAAGGGTCATGAAGATGACCTGGCAAGGATTCACAAGCTACAGGGGGTTGAGGACGTGGGGCTGGCGGCGATGTGGACCTGGCTGAAGTGTCTCCTGGGTTTCAAGCCGGCTCATTGATTTCTGGAGGATGCCGATTACTGTCTTATAACGATGGACAAGATGGAACGTCCGCTCGTGGACCCTGAGCTACGCAAGCGAGTAAATGACCTCATCGCCTTCAAGGGCGGCGGCCACAATCCGGAGCTGGTGGCGGATATCATAGAGAACGCGCTGAAGTTGCTGACCGATGTGGAAGCCCGGGGTGATGTCCGGGTGATTCAAACCACCGTCCGCGAGCTGCGTTATGCCTTTCGCTTGTTTGCGCCTCACAGCGCTGCACGGAAGGTCACCATGTTCGGCTCCGCACGGCTTCCAGCAACCCGCAAGGAATACCAGGAGGCCGTGGAGTTCGCCAAAAGGATCACGGCTGAAGGCTGGATGGTGATCACTGGAGCAGGACCGGGAATCATGCAAGCCGGGCATGAGGGCGCGGGTCCCGAGAACAGCTTCGGCGCCAATATCAGATTGCCCTGGGAACAAAGCGCCAACCCGGTCATCCAGCACGACAAAAAGCTCATCACCTTTAAGTACTTCTTCACACGCAAGCTCACTTTCGTCCGTCAATCCGATGCCATCGTGCTCTTCCCCGGCGGGTTCGGCACCATGGACGAAGGCTACGAAGCCCTGACCCTCATGCAGACGGGGAAGGCCAAGCTCATGCCCATGGTGCTGATGGACCGCCCCGGTGGTGCCTACTGGAAAACCTGGGATAAACATGTCCGCGAACATCTGCTCCGGAACCAGCTCATCTCACCCGAAGACCTGAATCTCTATCACATCGCCTCCGGAGTAGATGACGCCGTTAAACTCATCACGCGCTTCTATCGCAATTACCACTCCATGCGATTCGTTCGTGAGCGGCTCGTTATCAGACTCAAGCACACCCTGTCCGCCTCGGCTATCGAAGCCTTGAACGAGGACTTTCAGGACATCATCTCGGGGCAACCCATCGAGTCCATCCCCACCACTCCCGAGGAGCGGGAGGACCGGCAGTTCGTGGATCTCCCACGGATCGCCTTCGACTTCAACAAGCGGGACTACGGCCGCCTGCGCCAGATGATCGATGTGCTCAATGCCCAGTAATGACTGGCTTTGTCGGGTCTGAGGATTGATGTTCCAGTCGGCCCATATGATGTTCCCGGCCCCCCATCCTCAAACCTCACAGGCGTTCCCGCTGAGAATCACAGGGCGCCCCATCAACCGCCGTCCCCCCTCCGGCCGTGTCTCCAAGGTGACCTGTCTCTGGCTGTTACTTCTGGGGTCGATTTTTCAGCCAGCGCACGCCGATCCCGTATTGGAT
>VHDG01000670.1 GCA_016871475.1 Verrucomicrobiota bacterium | reverse complement strand
CGGCGCAGATCATGTTGGTTTCAAACTGTCCTCCGACCAGGGCTTTATCGGATTGGCAGATCGCGAGCTACGCATGATCGATTGCGTGGCCTATGGCCCTCAGCCAGTGGATCGTTCAGAAGGTCGACAGCCAAGCGGAGGCAACCGGTTTGGAATGTTCATTGAGCCGACGGGAGGAGCTCCCAATCCCGGATTAAAGCCCACACCGGAGATTCTCGTTGAACGCACCGAACTCTTACCCCTGCAGGCGAGATGGAAATATGACCCGAGCGGAGAAAATCGAATGACCCAGTGGTCAGCGCCTGAATATGACGACTCCGCGTGGCCCGAAGGTGATGCGCTTTTTGGATTCGATAACAACGCGACCTATCCCATTCCCTTCACCACCCGTCTGACCTCGGTCAACGGTCGGTTCACTTTCTATTTCCGGACCCGGTTCCAATTCTCAGGGTCGACGGAAGGCCTCCAACTCATCACCACCAACCTGCTGGATGATGGCGCAGCCTATTACATCAACGGTCAGCTGGCCGGAAGCCGTCGCATGACTGAGGTATTTGATTTCCGCACACCGTCGCTCGGAGGACACCCTGGCGAAGGCACCCTGGAGGTGTTCAACTTGAAGCCCGACGCACTCATCCAGGGCGAAAACGTGCTGGCGGCGGAATTTCACCAGAATGCAGCAAACAGCGGAGACATCGCGTTCGCAATGTCTCTGAGCGCGGTTCGAAGTCGCACCAATGCCGCCCCTGGAGCACTGGTTCTGAGCGAGGTTCTCGCAGCGAACCGAACTTACACCAACGCTCTCGGGCGATCGCCTGACTGGGTCGAACTCTTCAACCCATCGCTCACTGAAGTCGATCTGTCCGGCATGAGCTTGACGGATGATCCTCAACAACCCAGGCGGTGGGTATTCCCCGCCGGGAGCCGGATCGAAGCCTCGAGTCCACTCCGTGTTCTCCTGGATCCGGATGCACCGCCCAGCACAGTGCCGTCACCCGAACTGAACGCCGGTTTCGGCCTCGATGAGAAGGGTGATCGGATCCTCCTTTACGCGAGTCCGGCAAAGGGCGGAGCTCTGGTCGACGGCGTCACTTTCGGATTCCAGGTTTCGGATTACTCAATCGGCAGGATTCCAGAGGACAGTGGCAGCTGGACGCTCACGTTGCCGAGCCTGGCTGCATCCGCCCCAGGCAGGCCTGCAGTCCTGGGTGACCCCCGCCAGCTCCGGGTGAACGAGTGGATGGCGAACCCAAGATCCGGCGATGACTGGTTCGAGATCTACAACCCTTCGGCACAACCAATTGCCATGGGCGGACTCACTCTCACAGATGATCTCGCATCTCCTGCAAAGTCGATCATCCCACCCCTGTCCTTCATCGGCTCAGCGACCAATGGCTTTGTGGAATTCCGCGCCGACAACGATTCATCCAAGGGAGCCGACCACGTCAACTTCCGGCTGAACAACAACGGAGAATCCGTGGGGATCTATCTGCCCGGCGGAGTTCCAATCGATTGGGTGGCGTTTGGTCCCCAAGCCAGTGGAGTGTCCCAAGGTAAGTTCCCCGACGGAGCGACCAACATCGTCTCGTTTGCAAACACATCCTCACCGGGCGAGATGAACTACCTGCTGCTCCACAACATCGCGATCAACGAAATCCTGGCACACACGGATCCTCCGCTCGAGGACGCCATAGAATTGCAGAACATTGGACTGGGACCGGTGGACATCAGCGGATGGTTTCTGAGTGATAGCATCGGATCTCCGAAGAAGTATCGGATACCGGATGGCGCACCGCTCGCGCCTGGAAGCTTTGCGGTCTTGTACGAGAATCAGTTCAACGAGCTGCCGGGGAGCAGGAACAGCTTCTCGTTCAGTTCAGCAAATGGTGATCAGGTGTATCTGAGCGCGGCAGATCCGGGCGGCAATCTCACCGGATACCGGGCGGTTGCGAAGTTCGGCCCCTCCAAGAACGGTGTGCCATTCGGCAAGCTGGAAACCAGCATGGGGTTGGATTATCCCTCATTGCTCTTCCGCTCTCTGGGTCAGGATAACCCAATCTCACTCGATGTGTTCCGGCTGGGTCGTGGGCTGAGCAACTCGCCCCCCATCATCGGGCCGATCGTCATATCTGAGATCCATTACCACCCGCCCGACATCGGAACGAACGACAACACACGCGATGAGTTTATCGAGTTGCTGAACACATCGGGCCAGGCGGTCCAGCTCTTTGATTCTCGCTTTCCCACGAACACATGGCGATTGCGTGACGCAGTGGACTTCGAATTTCCCCAGGGATTCAGGATTGATCCCGGAAGTTTCGTTGTGATCGCAGGATTCGATCCTGCCACCAACGCAGCCCAGGTGGCGACGTTCCGGAACGACTTTGGGATCGCGGTTGGAACCCAGATCCTGGGGCCTTTGCGGGGAAAACTGGACAACAGCCGTGATACCGTGGAACTGCTTGCGCCCGACGAGCCTCAGGCAGCTCCGAGCTCGGATGCCGGAAAAGTCCCCTATGTTGTAGTGGAACGGATTCGGTATTTGGACACAGCACCATGGCCTACGCAGGCAGATGCGGGCGCTGCCGGCATCGGCGCTTCGCTGCAACGCCGGGCCGTCATGGGTTATGGAAACGAGCCCACCAACTGGCTGGCAGCGACGCCCACGCCCGGGCGTGCCACTGGACCCGCGCTCACAACTCCGCCGAGCATCACCACTCATCCCCGCAACGTCACAGCGCCGGAAGGTTTCCCTGTCAGCTTATCCGTAACGGCGGCTGGACCGGGTCCGCTCCGTTATCAGTGGCGCTTTGACTTTGAAGACATCCTGGATGCCACGAACTCTTCCTACTCCATCCCATTGTTGATGACCTCGCACCTAGGGCGATACTCGGTTCGGGTCAGCAACCCTGGG
>VHDG01000669.1 GCA_016871475.1 Verrucomicrobiota bacterium | reverse complement strand
TACTTTGCGCGGCCTTACTTATCTGGAACCAAACTATGTTTGCCGGCCTAAGACGCTACCAACGCATCATCATGGCGATCGCCGCCATCGCGATCATTCCTCCTTTTGTCATCTACTTCTCCCCCACAGGTCAGCAGAGCTTCGGTGGTGGACCCGAGGCCGATTGGGGCCGGCTCGATGGTCGTCCCATCTCCACGGACGAGTTCCTGAGCGCCCAGAAGGAGGCGTTCCTTCGGATGCGCGTCTACACGGGGCAATGGCCCTCCGACAACGAGCGTCTGACTGAGTTCACCTACCAGCAGCTCCTCATCATTTCGCAGCTGAAGGAGCACGGCATCAAGGCCGGTGAATCCGCGGTGGCGCGCCAGGCCCTCGCATTCGGCTTGAACGACATGGATGTCTTCATGAAGAACATCCCCCGGAATGCTCTCCAGATCAGCAAGGCGGATGTCATGCGATTCATCGAGCACGAAACCGGATTCCGCGAGCTGAGCCACCTTGTATCCGCAGGGAGTCAGCTGGTCCCTCCGCGCGAGGTGGAGGAACGTTTCAACCGTCAGCATGAAGAGTTTGTTGTGGAAACTGTGTTCTTCACCGGCTCCAGCTACACCAACAGCCTCGTCTTGAATGATGAAACCCTGGCGCGCCACTACACGAACTACCAGTCCAGCTATCGCCTTCCCGAACGCCTGCAGGTCGCCTATGTGGAGATCCCGAAGTCCAACTTCTTCGCCCAGGCAGATGCATCGCTCACCGCCCTCACCAATCTCGAAGCCATCATCGAGCAGGCCTATCAGTCCGGCGGCGGCACCAACTTCAACGATCCCAAAAATCCCGGGGTGATTTTGAATGAGAAGGATGCCAAGGCGAAAATCCGGGAGGATATCCGCGGACAGCAAGCCCTGCGATCCGCCTACAACCGTGCGAGCGAAGTCGCTGACAAGATGATGACCCAGGAGCAGCTCACGCTGCCGCTGTTCGAGCAGTCCATGAACGAAGCCAAGCAGGAGGTCCGCGTCACCAGCCCATTCCAGCGCGGAAAGCTTCCTCCCGAGCTCGATGGCGTGCCCGTCGAACTCTCCCCCAGACTCTTTGAGCTCACCAACGCCAGCGCCGCCATATTCCCGATGCCCATCATGGGGGAAAACGCGGTCTATCTGCTCGCGGCCAAGAATCGCCTGCCATCTCAGACCGAGCCCTTCCTCGTCGTGAAAAGCAAAGTCGCCGAGGATTACCTCCGCACGGAAGGTGGAAGCCTCGCCACACAGGCCGGGACAGCCTTCCACTCCGCGCTCACCAACGACCTCTCCGCGGGTAAGAGTTTTGCCGAATCCGCCGCCAGCCACAGACATCGGGTAGAAACCTTGCCACCCTTCTCCCTCTCCACCGAGACCCTCCCTGAACTCGAGGGCAGGATGGACATTGGCCAGTTGAAAAATGCGTTGATGAACCTGACCAACGGAGCCGTGAGCCGGTTCATCTACACTCGCGGTGGCGGTGCGGTCGTGAAACTCCGCGAACGTCGTCCTCCCGCGGTTGCCATCAAGGGAGATCGTTTTGCAAACTTCGTTCAGGATGAGAAGTTTCGCCGGATAAATGAGGCCTTGGGCGGTTGGTTTGATCGCCTGGCCCAGGCGCGCCTGCAACGGCCGGCTTCTCAACGTGACGCCGAGGCAGCCCAGCCACCCGCCGCCAACTGATGGCGTCGCCCATCAAGCTATCCAATCCAGCCACCCGGGAATTCTGGGAGATCGACCCCGTCTATGAGGACGAGCACCTGCTCGCCCTGAACAAACCAGCCCGGCTGCTGAGCTCGCCCGATCGCTATGATCCCGAGCGTCCCAACCTGATGCGACTCCTTCACGAAGGCATCGCTTCAGCCAAGCCCTGGGCCAAAGAACGCGACCTCACCTACCTCTCCAACGCGCACCGGCTCGACTTCGAAACCACGGGCATCATGCTTCTGGCCAAATCGCGACCCGTGCTGGTTGAGCTCGCCAACCTGTTTGGATCGAACAAGCCCATAAAGACCTATGTGGCCTTTGTGAACGGCTGCCACGCCCAGCCCAAGTGGACGGTCACCGCCCCGATCGGCCCTCACCCGCATCGGGCCGGACTCATGCGCGTGGACCCACGGCGTGGAAAGAATTCCCGCACGGAATTCACCACCCTCGAGAAGTTTGGACGCTGGTCGCTCGTGAGCTGCCGGCCAATCACAGGCCGGACGCACCAGATTCGAGTGCACCTTCAGAAGGAGCGTTTACCCATCTGTGGCGACACGCTTTACGGAGGGAGGCCCTTGAAGCTGAGCGCCATGAAGAAGCGTTACGACCTGAAGGAGGGCCGGGAGGAGAGGCCTCTGCTGGCTACAACCGCTCTGCATGCCGAAAAGCTCGAGCTCGTCCACCCGGTCACGGGAGTCCGGCTCGAGATCAAAGCCCCCTGGCCCAAGGACCTGGTCGTGGCTCTGAAATACCTCCGACGTTACTCCAGCGAGCGTCCTCCTGAGCCCGACCCAACCCAATTTCCCCAACAATCCCACTCGCCAGCCACTCCATCATCGGTTTGAATTTCGTACGTCAACCAACGGTATTGAGTGGATAGGAACATGGTGAAGAAAGGGATGACGCGAGAGTGACCTCCAGGCTGTCGTGGCCGGGGGTAGCGCCGGCGGCGAAGCCTCCCGGCAGGGGAACCTCCCGCTCAACCCGAAGTTGTTTCCGCGGTCCCTAAGACCCCTGACTATGAATACACGTCGGCCCCTGCCCTCCGGCCACCAGCTTGGTCTCATCGCTCTATTGCTCCTACCGTTCGCGACGACGGCTGTCGACTATGAGGCGATCAAGAAGGACCCGATGATGCATTGGGCCTATCGGCCTCCCGTCAAGCCGGCGGTTCCCAAGCACGCCGAAGAATCCACC
>VHDG01000668.1 GCA_016871475.1 Verrucomicrobiota bacterium | reverse complement strand
CAGACCCTATCCAGACGCGCATCCCGTCTCAAACCTCAATTTTGGGCCTCGGATGACGGTGGGGGGAAACTGGCAAAAAATGGGGGCAAAAGATGTTAAGAACAGAACAGAAGTTTTCATTTTTTTGCCCTCCATCTTTCTGCCAGCAAAAGATTCAGAAGCAATAGTGGGACAAAGCAATAGTGGGACAGGTCAATAGAACCCCTCCTCGAAGTCGGACGCGCGGTTCGTTGTCCACCCTTGAGGGTGTGTCTTCCGGGGCGACTCATGGCGCGCCCGCACTTTGGATCTGCTCGATGCGGTAAAACTTTCGGTCACCGCTGAGGGCTTCAGCGTCCCTGGCCTCTGCCACCGGACCCATGCTCTGAACCACTCCACCCAACGGACGCCATACAGCTTCACTCAGCTCGTTCTTGTAGGTGACCTGATATCTCCATGCAGGCTGAGTGGTCCATCGTAGCGTCAGGGAACCATCTTCAGAGGGGATTGCTTCGAGGATCCTAATGCCTGGAGTGAGTGGATCGCGCTGGTTCGGGAAGCCGGGCGTCGGAGTGCTGAACCGGAGGAAAGGTGCGGCTGCGCCATCACCAAACCGGCCTTCACTCACGTCGTCCGTCTGACGACCAAATACGACGGTATCCACCCGAACTCCATTGGGTGCGAAAAGCCCGAGCGCCTCCCCGGAACCACTTAGTCTGAATGCCGCATGGACATCACCTCCAGCCCGGTTCTGCCCGGTTTCCTCATCTGCCCATACCCTCAAGAAGCCTCCCGGAGGTATCTGCACACCTGGAGGAATCACATACTTCTGCGGACGCACCAAGTCATCAGTCAGGGTGTATCCGCTGAGATCAGCTATGGTGTCGGATGCATTGAAAAGCTCGAACCAGTCTTCGAAGTCTCCATCCGCCGGATCAGCGATCGTTCGTGCGTTCGATGCCATCCATTCGTTGATCCAAACATTCACCGGTTTGGCTGCTCCATCGTTCGCGACGCCGGGGGTGGGGAAATGGAAGCGACGGCCCGGCTCAAAGGAAGTGTCTGGGATGCGCCCAAAGGATTCATCCGATGCCACGGCGGTCCAGAGGAGATGATCGATGACTCGAAGTGTTTCACCCGCTGGCTGCGAGAGAATGATCACGCCGGATGCGTTCTCAGCACGAAGTGATGAGTGAAGTTCGGTGGGGGTCGTTTGAGCAGGTTGTCCGTCCAGCCAGATAATCAGACGACGTCCTGGGTCTAGCTGCCAACCGGGAGGAAAACTCCATCCACGGAGGTTGGTGGGATTGATTGAGAGTTGGAATCCGTCGAGAGAGACGGTGGATGTGCCCCCATTGATGAGTTCCAACCACGGGTCGCGTTCGCCGGCGCTGTCACGAATGCCCGACAGGTTCCGGGGTTGGATCTCACTGATCCAGAGCGAGGGAAAGGCTGGGACGGCACCGGCAAATCTATTTGGAGCGCCCGGTGTGGCACCTGCTGATGGAGTGGTCTTCAGGTCGGCATCCAGAGTGAAAATGAGATCGTTCTGGTTGGTGGTCGCTTGATGGACCTCGACGGCCAGGACGTTGCGCCCCTGCAACAAGGCGGAAACGTTCACCCAAACGGAAGGTTCTGGTGCGGCGCGGAGGATTGGCGATGAAGCCAGGGTTCGAAAGTTGATGAGCCCGTTGGGCATGCGTCTTCGGAGCATTTCACGACCATTGAGATAAACGACCGCTCCATCATCCACGGTCAAACCCACACGAAGCAGCGAGGGCAGGGGTGGCTGTTCGTGCCGGAACTCGGTGCGGAAGTAGTGGGTCAGGATTCGTCCGCCCAGGGCATTGGTCATATTCACCGGTGTTGTCTTGGGAATGATGAGTGGGTCGGCGGTGTTGAAGAACGGTGTGACTCCAGAAGGCCATTCGGAGTCGTTGAAGTTCAGTTCCCTCCAGGCGACACCCAGATCTTCCCCTGTATCCAGGAAGCGCCACGATTGAGCCATGGCAACAATCGGCTGAGATTCTGTCGATAGCGCTCCGCTCACCGCACTCCAGTTGGCGGTGCGTCTTCGATCCTGGGTGGGATCACGAAGTTCCAACGACATCCCTGGGTTGGTGAGATTGGCAGCCCACACGGGGTCGGATGAGAACCTGACTTCATCCACGGTGGCAAATGCTCCGCCTGGAAGCGGTCGCATGAGTCGCAGCCATTCGCCTTGCGGGTCGAGCGTGCCGTTGAAGACTCCTGCGAGCGGAATGCTCCATCCGTAGGTTTCTCCAAAAGCTGTGGCATCCGCAGCGACGACGAGGTAACCGCGCGGACCCAGGATGGAGCCCTGTGGAAAAACAAAATCGAGCCCGGAGATCCGCCATCCGGATAGATCGAAGGAGGCGTCGGGCGAGACGTTGAGGACCTCGACGAACTCAGCACCGGAGTTGGGAGGGTGGAACTGGATCTCGTTGATCACGACTCTTCCCACGGGATCCACGGGGGCGGCTTGATAGTTCACCTTAACGATCTGAGACAACCCCGGGAGAACTCGTTCCTGGAGTCCCCTGGCCTGGAGTGCGAAGAGGGTTTCCCCCGGCTCCAGGAGCAAGTCCATAGACCAGTTGGTCAAAGTGGTCCATAGCACGGGCTTGGGACTTCCGTTGATCCAGATCGACTCCACATCCGGGGGGGCGATGCCCGCAAGCGTCAGCCCCGCTTGGGATTGCGTCAGATCCAACGAACGCGGTGTCGTGACCGCGAATGGAACCTTGAGACGTCGCAGTTCGTTGGAGAGGAATGCGCGGCGTTGCGTGATCCAGGTACGAATGGGAGCAGGGTCTGCGAGTGTCAGGTTGTTCGTGCGGAACGCGGAGTATTTCGAACGCAGAATCCGGTCGATGGCTGAGCCGTTGGTGGCGATGAAAAATGAGTTCATCGCTCCATCCAG
>VHDG01000667.1 GCA_016871475.1 Verrucomicrobiota bacterium | reverse complement strand
GGCGATCGTGAAGCCGATTGCTCCAAAAAATCTCGAACGAGAGTGCAGTGCATTTCAGTCAGGGGACGATCCATTGCGTGCTGACCAGGGGAAAACTCGCGCCCAGTACTGCGATCGATCGCGCAGTTCCATGATGGCTTTGCGAATCACCGGCCAGGGTTCGAACGGAGGATCGGGCATGCCCACAGGATCATGTGCCAGCCGGACCATCGACTGAACTTGCAACAGGCCTCGCTGTGTCAGCTCAAACGTCGCCTCACGGCCGGCGTGCAGGTTCTCCCATATGACCTTTCCCTCGTGTGAAACCCGCAGTGCTTCCTCTCCCCCACGGGCAATCCAAGGCCTCACGACTGTCAGAGTTGCTCCGTGGCTCTCATCCATCGCGTTCAGTTCCGTCTGGCTGCTCCCGAGCGTCACATGCCGTCCGGTGGACGACCCCTCGGTCCAGTAAAGTCTGCGAGCGATGCGGCTTGGATTGCACCAGGTCACATCCGCTGATGCGTTGATGAAATCCGCGAGCCTTGCGATGCGCTCCAGTCCGTCCGCAGCATCCTGGTGATGCCCGGCGATGACCGCCGGGAGTCCGGCCGCCAGCGCGAGTGCCGATTCCGTCTCAGCCGTGGATGAAAGCACGATCCGTGGAATCAATGCCAAGCCATGGTTAAAGCAGCCGGCGGGGTTAAGTCCCAGGGATGGCTGGATTCGATCATTACCCGGTACCCGCAAGAACTGATGGGGGGTAACCAGCAGCCCTTCAAAACCCAGGCGGTTCAGCACAGGTGCGAGCTCCGAGCAGACCACCCCATGTGGAGGTTCCATCACTTTGCATGGACTGATTTGATGTTTCGATTCCAGACAGTTGACGCGCCGGAGGGCCTGGGCCATGCGGAGTTCCCAATCGGCAGAACTTCGCGACTGTGCCAGTTCACGTGCAGTGTGGTTGTTCCCGTGGATGAGGATGGAGAGCCAGTCCGGGTTGGATCTGAAAAGAGCGGAAACGGCTGAACTCGTCCTTTGGCTGTCGAGGGGAATGGTGGCGACCGCCGCATGAAAACGATGCTTTCGACAAACCCCAAGCAGCTGGTTGAAATCCAGGTGACCGTACCGCAGCTGTCTGAGACTGGGATCGTCAAAGATAAAACACGCGCTGGGCGGGGACGCGCTCCAGGACCGGGCTCGTATGCTTATTTCCTGCAGGAATCTTATCAGTGGCAGGAGTCCCATGAAGCGCCTGCCGTTATACTCCGTGCAGGGGAAGGACTCTCCCAGGTCCGGAAGTGGAACGCATGCCTGGTGGACCAAGGCGTTCCCATGAGTGCCTCGTGCCCAGAGAGTCTGTCCGCCAGCACTGGCCATCACCGAAGGCTCCCCGATCAGATCAAGGGCGCGACCCGGAGGCAGCCCTTCCGGCTCAAGGAAGGAACGTTGACGTATGGACGGAGGGAGGTGATCGGACGCCGAAAAGCGTACTGACCGATTGATCCGCTGGGATGATTCCGGGCCTTCAGGAAGAACCAGCAGAGAGACGCCGGCCCTCAAGAAGCTCTCGATCTCAGGTCGGGTGCTGCCAATGAGGATTGCAGCGTCGAAGCCGGAGCGCGGAGCCGCCGGCCCAGCTTCTCATCCAGAGATCGGCAGGAAGAGGGTCCGCTGTATAGTGACTACGCCGCATCCCACACAGCTATGGAACTAAAGCCCGGCTCGCTTAATCAGAAATTAAGGGTCGACCTAGCTCTTTTCCTGAGGAGCCTTCGGACGAGTGTCAGGCGAGCCTCGCAAAAAGTGATGCAGACATGACTCCGGGTTGAGAGTGAGGAGCATGGTTTGGGTGCTCTTGCGAAATGGAGCGTCGGTTGAGTAGGATCCTCCGCGTGGGTCGAAAACGAATTCGAAACAATAATCGCTCGAACGGCACGCAGGGGCATGCTCGCTGGTGGCTGTTGGGTGTCATGGCGATCTCGGTCTTGGGATGGTTGTGGCTTCGTCCCAGGCCGTCTCCTCCGGTGCAGCCTTCGGCTCCCCGGGTTGTGACTGAGGTTCTCAGCAGCCAGGAGAAGTCCGCCGCCCAAGAGGAACCCACGATATCAAGCCCTCCGCCCCATCCTGATCCGGCCCCGCCCCACAGTCCTGCTCTGGTATCGGTCGCTCCATCCAACACGCCCGCTACCAACGTTGCGCGGGTCCCCGATTCACCCGGGGAAGTGGTTCCTCCGGATGTATCAGTGGGAGCCGTGACTCCTTTCGGCACTGTGGTCATGCGCACCAACCTGCCCAAGTCTGAGGCGGAACGAGCGTTGGAAAGGGAATCGAGCTTCGCCTTGAGCAACGGCCTTGCGGGTGCGTCAGGGGAGGTCTGGCAGGTGTTTCAGGCGCAGCTGATGATGGCCCGCCAAGGTATCTCCTCGGGATCCTTGGACGGCAAACTGGGAACACAGACGCGGGGAGCCTTGAGAGCATGGCAAGCGCGTCAGGGTCTCACTCCAACCGGGAATCTTGATGCAGCCACGCGGCAAAGCTTTTCGGGCAACGAGGAACTGGTCCAGGAGCATGTTGTGACCCAGGAGGAGCTGGCTGGGTTGGTCCAGATCCCAGACTCGTGGCTGGGGAAATCACAGTTGAATCGAATGGATTATGAGACTGTTTTGGAGATGGTGTCGGAAAAGTTTCAATCCCATCCCGCATGGATTCGCACGCTGAACCCCTCCATCGACTGGACGCAGGCGGGCGTCGGCACGGTGGTGAGAGTCCCTAAGACCACGAAGGTCTCGCTGCCCTCCAGACCTTCGGTTCTCCGGATTTCGCTGACTCACCGGACGTTGCAGGCCTTTGACGAGAGCCAGCGGCTGCTTTTGCATTTCCCGTGCAGCATTGCCCGGGATGTGAACAAGCGCCCGGTGGGAGCGCTCCGTGTGGAGAAAGTGGCATCTA
>VHDG01000666.1 GCA_016871475.1 Verrucomicrobiota bacterium | reverse complement strand
CGATCGTGTCCGAAGGCCCCGCGAGAATCGCTGAGCTCATCGAACTGGGAATGCGCTTCTCTGAACGTGAGAACCCGGGTTTCCCTGGAGAGATCGAACTGGACCTCGGAAAGGAGGGCGGGCATTCGCGAAGGCGAATTCTCCACTCAAAGGACATGACAGGGCGTGAGGTGGAACGAACACTGTTGGCAGCGATAGCCACCACTCCGTCCATCACCGTTTTCGAAAACCATCTTGCCATCGATCTGATCACCACCCGGAAACTGGGGCAGCCAGGCGACAACCGCTGTGTGGGACTCTATGCCCTCGCGGCCGACACGGGTGTGGTGGATACCTTCATTGCGCCCAACGTAATCCTCGCCACCGGAGGTTGCGGCAAAGTGTATCTCTATACGACGAATCCGGACATCGCGACGGGCGACGGCGTGGCGATGGCTTATCGCGCTGGAGCAGCCGTGGGTAACATGGAGTTCATCCAGTTCCATCCCACATGCCTCTACCATCCGCGTGCGAAGACCTTCTTGATCACGGAAGCGGTCCGCGGAGAAGGAGGAATCCTTCGCAACCAGGAAGGTGTTCCCTTCATGGAAAAGCAACATCCCTTGGGTTCTCTCGCTCCCAGGGATATCGTTGCAAGAGCCATTGATGCCGAGATGAAACGCAGCGGAGCCGAGTACGTCCACCTCGATATCACTCACAAACCTGCTCCGTTCATCATGGATCGGTTTCCCACCGTCTATGAAACCTGCATGAAGTTCGGGATTGATCCAGCAAAGGAGCCAATACCCGTGGTGCCCGCTGCTCACTACCAATGCGGCGGGATCATCACGTCGGTCAACGGTGAGACGGAGATCCCCGGACTGTTTGCCATCGGTGAAGTGGCATGCACAGGCCTGCACGGTGCAAACCGCCTCGCCAGCAACTCCCTTCTCGAAGCATTGGTCTGCGCTCACCGCGCCGCGCTCGTATCCTCCGAGTCCAGATTGCAACCCGTGGACTTTGAGCTGCCCCCATGGCAATCAGGCCAAGCAGCCAATGCCGATGAGCTGGTCGTGGTCTCCCATAACTGGGACGAGATTCGGCGGCTGATGTGGGACTATGTCGGAATCGTGCGAACCCACAAGCGGCTCGAACGCGCCAGAAAGCGAATCAATAATCTCATCGAGGAAATCCAGTCGTATTACTGGGACTTCATCGTGACGTCGGACCTGCTCGAGCTTCGTAACATTGCAACAGTGGCAGAGATCATCGTGGCTTGTGCCATGAAGCGTCCGGAGAGCCGCGGCCTGCATTACACACTCGATCATCCCCAGCCCGATCCCGCGTGGGCGGATCGAGACACAGTCATCCGAAAACCTATTTGATCTACGATCCCTCGGATTCGGGTGCGCGAGGAAACCGCAGCTGGATTTGATCCAAAGCCCAGGCCGCGTGCTCCCTGATCAACGGCTCAGGATCCTGAAGAGCCGTCTCCAAGGCAGGTATCGCTTCGGAGCCACCCACGTTACCAAGCGCGACACACACGTTCCGCAGCAGCCCACGACGCTTCGACCGGAGGATCGGTGTACCAGCGAACCTTTCCCGGAATGCTGGCTCGTCCATACGAAGCAGCTCGATGAGGTCCAGACTGTGAAGGTCCGGTCGCGCATGCGATGCCATGAGGCGCGCCTTCTGGGAGAAACGATTCCATGGACAAACCTCCAGACAATCATCACAACCGAAAATCCTCGCACCGATGGCCGATCGCAATTCCAGAGGAATGGAACCCTTAAGCTCGATGGTCAGATAGCTGATGCACTTGCGGGCATCGAGCTGGAACGGAGCCGTGATCGCACCGGTTGGGCAGGCGTTGATACAGAGACTGCAGGATCCACAACGGTTTTTTTCGGGCCGATCAGCCTCTATCTCGGCCGTAGTCAGGATTTCACCGAGCCAGAACCAGTTACCCAAACTCCTCCCGATGAGGTTGGTGTGCTTCCCAATGAAACCGACTCCTGCTCGTTGTGCGAAATCGCGTTCCAGAACGGGGCCTGTGTCTGAATACCAGAGCGAACGCGACCCTGGGTAAAGTGAGGCAAGAAACTCTGAAAGCGCATGGAGCTTCTCCTTCATGATGTCGTGATAGTCACTGTACCGTGCATACCGGGCGACAATCCCGCGCGATGGCACGCGCTCCCGGGTGCCAGGTTCCACTTCCACCGGCCTCTGAATCGTCCCGGCATCCGAACTACTGCCGCGGTTGATTCGAGATCTGGCGGTGGCTCCGTTGTCTGGGGAGTAACAAAGGGCCAGGCAAACGATACTTCGAGTGCCGGGCAGGACCTTCTGAGGATCGAGGCGTTTGGCGGCGTTTCGATGGAGATAAGCCATCTCGCCGTGGCGTCCTGACTCCAGCCATGAATTGAATTGATCCCCGCTCGCGGGCGGATCAGACGAGGAAAAACCACAGGCCTCAAATCCGAGGTCACGAGCTCTGTTGCGGATCAGGTCCTTCACTTCAACGCGCGCAACTCCTGAATTCGTGAGCGATATGCTGAGCCAGCTCGCGGACAGACCTCTGCTCGGTGTTTACGAGCACATCTGCCTGCCGGTAGACGGGCTCACGTTCCATGAGCAGCTTTCGAATCCGCCCAAGGGGATCAGGGTCCCGAAGCAAGGGACGATGGTCCTGATTCCTGACACGCTCGTACAGGGTCTCAGCTGTAGCCCAGAGGCAGACCACCAGAGCATGGGATTTCAGAAGAGCGAAGTTCTCGGGTCGAAGAACAAACCCACCCCCGGTGGAGATCACGAGACCGGAGCGGCTCGCAAGTTGCATGCCAACCTTGCTCTCCAGATCTCGAAAGGCTGGTTCTCCCTGGCAGGAAAATATCTCGGATACACGCAGCCCGGCCTCTGACTCGATCAGCGCATCGGTATCGATGAACTCGAATGAA
>VHDG01000665.1 GCA_016871475.1 Verrucomicrobiota bacterium | reverse complement strand
TGAAGCCCGGCCTTGCGGGACAACGGGTCGGGGCCGTGACATGCCAGGCAGTTCTCGGACAGGATCGGCCGGATATCCCGGTTGAACCGGATCTTACCGGGTTCCGCAGCGGTGCTCGACAACACGAAGCCGAGCAGGAGTGCCACCGACGAGGCCCGACTGAAGCATCCCTTGAGTCTCACCAGGGCGGACAATGAATGGGTCATAACGGTCGAAATTCTCTCCACAATCGATTCGGAAGAGCGAGTTCAGAATGTTCAGAATGACGTATTTGTCGAATGGGTTTGAATCCGCCAATTTCTGCAGAGCAAAGAAGTCGCTTCTCTGCTTCAGGCTTCCTGGTTTTTACGGTCGCATGGGTGCAATGGCCTCCGAGTCCGCGAGATTCTTTTCGATCCGAATGGTTTTCGTCTTTCTGATCGATGCCTGCCGGCTTACGGTCCGCCCATCCATTGTATGACTGAGATGACTTCGTCCACCGGGCTGGCTGCAACCCTCCCACCTGCGTGAGCAAGAACTATGAAGTTGCGGTGATCGGATTGGGCGGGATGGGCAGCGCCACCGTGTGGCAGCTCGCCCGCCGCGGCACGAAGGTCATCGGATTCGAACAGTTCGACCCGGTCCACGCGCGAGGCTCGAGCCACGGCCAGACGCGGGTGATTCGACAGGCCTACTTCGAGCATCCTGCCTATGTCCCGCTGCTGCTCCGAGCTTACGAGCTCTGGCGTGAAACCGAGCGTGAATCCGGCCGGCAGCTTCTGACCCTCTGTGGAGGTTTAATGATGGGATCAGAGAAGTCGGAAGTGGTCAGCGGAAGCATCCGGAGCGCGCGTCAGCATGGGCTTGGCCACGAGGTGCTGGATGCTGGCGAGATTCGATACCGCTGGCCGCAGTTCTGCGTGCCGAAGGATCACATCGCACTCTTTGAGAAAGAAGCTGGGGTCGTCCGAGCGGAGCTTTCGGTTCAGACCCACCTGGAGCTCGCTGAATCCCATGGAGCTGATCTCCTGTTCAATCAGGCCGAGCTGCGATGGGAATGCAAAGACTCCGGAGGGTTCCGCATTTTCACGAAAGGCCAGTCATTCGAAGCCGGCCGGCTCATTCTCACCCCGGGTCCATGGGCATCACGAATGCTGCCGGACATCGGTGTGGAGTTTCGGGTGGAGCGGCAAGTTCTGTTCTGGTTCCAGCCGACAAGCGGTGTTCGCCATTTTCTGCCAGGACGCTTCCCCATCTATATCTGGGAGAACGCGGCTGGCCTCCAGCCTTATGGATTTCCTTCGCTTGATGGCCCTCGTGGCGGGGTGAAGATTGCGTTCTTTCGGATTCCCGATGCGGACCGGTGTGATCCGGATTCAGTCGATCGCACACATCGCCGCTCGGATGAGAACCTGATGCGTCAAGTGATGCGCGAGTTTCTACCTTCGCTGGAAGGCCCCCTGCTTCACTCAACCGTATGCCTCTACACCTGCACGCCTGATCTTCATTTCCGCATGGGATTACATCCGCGTGTCCCAGACCTTTATTTTGCAGCGGGATTCTCGGGCCACGGCTTCAAATTCTGCAGCGTGGTGGGAGAGATTCTTGCGGACCTGGCCACCAAGGGAACGACCCGGAATGATCTGAGCCTTTTTCGGACGGACATTCGTTAACCCGCTCCATCAATGTGGGTTCCTGCAGAGCTAAGGTGAAATCTTAGGGCAAGCCGAGGCCCCGAGTTCGGTTCCGATCCCCGACCGCAGGGTGTCCCGGATGGCGATGAACGTGGCATTGGTGCGGTTCCAGATGTTGTTCAACTCCCATCGGTCAACGGTGAGGTCATAGAGCTCGTAGGACTCCACCGTGCTGCCGTAGTTCCTCACGTGCAATTTGTGCGTGGTGTCGCGAATAGCGATGTTCCATCCACGGTCGCCGCAGGTCGTCCAGGCAACTGTTCGCGTTTCGGCAAGCGTGTTGGTTCGCTGAGGCGTTGCCGTGACCTGTTGCAGATACGGAATCAGGCTCACCGAGTCGGTCCCCGAGAAGGAGTCGGCGTTCGCGATGGCGGCGACGGTGGCGAAGACATCCATGGTTTGTACCAGGTTCGTGTTGAAGCGGGCCGGCCAGTTGATCCGCCCGGTTCGTGCAGTCAGACTCGAGGGAAGCGGAAACGTGAGCTCCTGTCGATGTACCCGCCCATACCCGTCGGCGACGATCAGCGGGACGTTCACCCCACCCTCGTAAAGAGACCCTTTGCTCCGACTGGCTGAAAAATGGTGGTTCACGCCGAGTTGAGAATCGGTGCCGTTGTCCCCCAGGAAGATCACCGTGGTTTTCTCCATGACGGCCGGAGGGATACCCGCAAGCAGGCGTGCGAGTTGAATATCAAGATACTCCAGCATCGAACGGTAGGTCCCCCGTCCTCCGTCATCGATGCGCACCCGATAGGCCGCTGGCGGCATCTCGAGGCGGAGTGGGAGTCCACCGCCGGAGACCCAGTGCGAGGCATTGAAAGCGACCGTAGCCATCCAGTTGCTGTCACCCCGACTCCGAATCCAGGTGAGCGCATCGGTGACGTTCTCGCGAGTGGCGTGGTTGGTGGAGATGAATGCGTTTGTGTTCTCGACCTTATGCCAGTTGGTGTAGCTGGTGGAGAGATCTCCCTCGATCCCGCCGTAGTGCCGGTCCCATCCGAAGTCCAGCGGGCCCTGGCCCGCAGGGACGCCGTTGGGATTTCCAAGATGCCACTTGCCAAAAAGCCCGCTGGGATAGCCGACGGGTGAGAGCAACTGGGCAATCGTTGTCTCGGTGAAAGGCAGATTGGGCCTCGACGGATCGTAGACGGTGTGGTGGAAGGAACGACGGCCTGTGAACAGTCCTGCGCGGGTTGGAGAACAAGTTGGACTCGACCACGCGTTGAGGAACGTCACGCCGGCGATGGCCAGCTGGCCGAGGGTGGGT
>VHDG01000664.1 GCA_016871475.1 Verrucomicrobiota bacterium | reverse complement strand
GATTGGCAAGATTGTGATGACGGGAGCTTCCAACTGGGAGGATGGACAAACCAATGGGGGTGCGGTGCGGCTTTATGACTTTGGACGGAAGGCCAGCGGCGAGATTCTTTTAGGGGTGGACAGCGTGACGGGACCTCTGGCATCGGCGGATGTGGATGGTGATGGCGCGCAGGACTTGTTCGTCGGAGCCCGCACGCGAGCCGGTCGATACCCAGAGTCGGGGCCGTCGCGGTGGTATCGAAACCAGGGTGGACGGTTTGTGGTCGCACAGACCTTCGATGGGCTGGGGCTCGTTAGTGCGGCGGTGTTCACGGATCTGAACCAGGATGGGGCGCCGGACCTTGCGGTGGCCTCTGAGTGGGGAAGCGTGCGCGTTTTCTACAACGAGAGCGGGCGGTTGGTGGAACGCGACGTCGGCCTCAAAGCGTTGCAAGGATGGTGGACATGCCTCGCGGTGGGAGATTTCGACGAGGATGGATTTCCTGACCTGGCCGCCGGGAACTGGGGTTCGAATCATGAGTATCGTGCGGAACCGGATCGTCCCAGACGTTTGTGGTACGGGGACCTTCGAGGGATGGGGTCCGTGGACATGATAGAATCCTACTTCCCGGCCGAGTTGAATGCGGAGGCGCCGCATCGTGGGCTGATGCTGTTGGGACGGGAGTTTCCTTTTGTGAGGGAGGTTGCATCGACGTTTGATGCCTATGGGCGGACCACACTCCAGGCCATGTTTGGCGAAAGGTTGCAGTCCATGCAGAAGCTCGAAGCCCACTTCTTCCTGAGCGCGGTGTTTTTGAATCGTGGCCAGAAGTTCGAGCTCCGGCCGTTGCCGCAGGAAGCGCAATGGAGCCCGATCTTCGGTCTGGTGGCTGCCGATTGCGACGGCGATGGGCATGAGGATCTGGCGGCGACGATGAACTTCTTCGGTGTCGCGGCCGATGGGTGGAGGAAGGATGCGGGACGTGGATTAATTCTGAGAGGTGACGGGAAGGGAGGGTTTCAGGCCCATCATTTCAGTGGACTCGCGATCTATGGCGAGGGCAGGGGGTTGGCGGCAGGCGATTTCAATGGCGACGGGCGGGTGGATCTGCTTGCCGCGCAGGTTGGAGGCCCCACGCACCTTTATCGGAACCGGAAAGCGGTGCATGGAGTTCGCGTTTCCTCCCTGGAGGAGAACGGAGGTGTTGGTATCTCCCTGAGAGGTCGATGCAAGGCAGGCTGGGGGCCGCTCCGTGAGATTCGTGCGGGCAACGGCTCAAGCTCCCAGGACAGCACCACATTGGTGATCACATCTCCGGCGCCGCTCAGCGAACTGGCGGTCCGACAACCCGGCAAGGAATGGGTGACAAACCAGGTCGAACCCGGTGCATGGGAGGTGCAGATCGATCCCAATGGCGTCCTGCTTTACACGCGTCGAACCAGTCCCCGGCAGGGCCCATAAAAAAAGAAACCCCCACATCGGTGGGGGTTTCCTGCAATTGTTCGGTTCCTCAGGAGATTAGTAACGGTAGTGTTCCGGCTTGTAGGGGCCGTCCACCGAGACTCCGAGATACTCGGCCTGCTTCTTCGTCAGCTTGGTGAGCTTCACGCCGATCTTCTCGAGATGAAGTCGGGCAACCTCCTCGTCGAGCTTCTTCGGCAAGCGATAGACCGCGACCTTGTAGAGATCCTTGTTCTTCCAAAGGTCCATCTGTGCGAGGACCTGGTTGGAGAAGGAGTTCGACATCACGAAGCTTGGGTGCCCGGTCGCGCAGCCCAGATTGACCAGCCGTCCTTCGGCAAGCAGGTAAATGCAGTTGCCTTTGGCGAATGTGTAGCGGTCCACCTGTGGCTTGATGTTCAGGTGTTTGACGCCCGAGGTGGTGCTCAGGCGGTCCACTTGGATCTCGTTGTCGAAGTGACCGATGTTGCAAACGATGGCCTGGTCCTTCATCTGCTCCATGTGCTCGAAGGTGATGACATCGCAGTTGCCCGTGGTGGTGACGTAGATGTCGGCCTTCCCGAGGGTGTCTTCGATGGTGGAGACCTCGAACCCTTCCATCGCAGCCTGCAGTGCGTTGATGGGATCGATTTCGGTGACAATCACACGAGCTCCAAACCCGCGGAGGGAATGGGCGCTGCCTTTGCCCACGTCACCATAGCCGCAGACCACGGCCACCTTGCCGGCAACCATCACGTCCATGGCGCGCTTGATGCCATCGGCGAGCGATTCACGGCAGCCGTAGAGGTTGTCGAACTTCGATTTTGTGACGGAGTCGTTGACGTTGATGGCAGGGACCAGAAGTTTGCCGGCCTCGAGCATCTGATACAGGCGGTGCACGCCGGTGGTGGTCTCTTCGGAGACGCCGCGCCATGACTTAACGATGCCGGTCCAGAATCTGGGGCGCTCCTTGGCCACGCGCTTGAGCAGGTTCTTGATGACCTGTTCCTCGTGGTTGGAGGAGGGGGTTTCCACCCATTTGTCGCCCTGTTCAAGTTGATAGCCTTTGTGGATCAGCAGGGTCACATCTCCGCCGTCATCCACCACCAGCTCAGGTCCAAGGTTCCCAGGGTGCGTGACCGCGTCCAGTGTGCAGTCCCAATACTCCTCGAGGGTTTCCCCTTTCCAGGCGAACACCGGGATGCCCGCTTTCGCCATGGCGGCGGCGGCGTGGTCCTGGGTCGAGAAGATGTTGCAGCTGGCCCAGCGAACTGAGGCGCCGAGGTCAACCAGTGTTTCGATGAGAACGGCCGTCTCCACGGTCATGTGGAGAGAGCCTGTGATGCGCACACCCTTGAGGGGTTTCAGCGGCGCATATTTTCGCCGGATGGACATCAGGCCGGGCATTTCGTGCTCGGAAACGTCGATGGTTTTTCGACCCCACTCAGCCAGGCTCAGGTCCTTGACTTTGTAATCAGGGGATATGGTGTGTTTAACCGCGGGGGGTGTCAGTGTTGCAGTGGACAT
>VHDG01000663.1 GCA_016871475.1 Verrucomicrobiota bacterium | reverse complement strand
CTCGGCGCCATGATCGAGATCCCTTCCGCCGCCCTGGCCGCCGATTCGCTCGCACGACGAGTGAAGTTCTTCAGCCTGGGAACCAATGATCTTATCCAATACTCCCTCGCGGTGGATCGGTTGAACGAGAAGATCGCTCATCTCTACGAGCCCACCCACCCTTCGATCGTCCGGCTGATCAAAAGCACGGTCGATGCTGGAAAGCGACACGGCATCTGGACCGGCATCTGCGGTGAGATGGCCAGCGACCCACAACTCACCCCCCTGTTGCTCGGATTGGGAGTCGAGGAGTTCAGTGTCTCCCCACCTTCCATCCCAGCCATCAAGTTTCTGATCCGCCATACATCCATGGTCGATGCAAAGGCTCTGGTGGACCACGCGTTGCGATGCGAGTCCGGTGCTGAAATCCTCGAACTCTCGCGAGCCTATGCCAAGAAGGTTGCTCCTTCTCTCTTCTAAGCACGCATCTCTCGCGGGTCACGCGGCCGGCCTGATCGCTCTCCTTTTGTTTGCTGGTTGCCCGGAAAGACTCCCCGCCGCCTCACCCCTCACGAAGTCACAGCTCTGGTCCATCCAGCCACTGCAGTCCCCTGCTCCACCCTCACCCCAGGATGCCTCCTGGACGACACGCAACCCGATCGACTTGTTCATCCACGCGGGACTTCGAAAGCATGGGCTCCAGCCGTCCCCGGAAGCATCACCGCAAGTTCTTATTCGGCGACTGTATTTCGACCTGATCGGCCTGCCTCCCAAGCCTGAGGCTGTCGACCGTTTCGTTGCGGATAGATCGCCGGGAGCATGGGAAGCCCTGGTCGATGAACTCCTCAACTCGCGGCACTACGGAGAGCGCTGGGCGCGGCACTGGCTGGACGTCGTGCACTATGGTGAAACCCATGGCTACGACAAAGACAAGCCCCGCCCCGACGCATGGCCTTATCGGGACTATGTCATTCGATCCTTTAATCAGGACAAGCCCTTCACCCAATTCATCCATGAACAAATTGCCGGCGATGTCCTTTACCCTGACACCCGGGACGGGATCGAAGGCCTGGGGTTTCTGGCTGCAGGCCCTTGGGATTTCATCGGCCACGCGGAGGTGCCGGAAACCAAGATCGACGGGAGGATCGCAAGGCATCTCGACCGGGACGACATGGTGGCGAACACGATGCAGACCTTCAACAGTCTCACCGTCCAGTGTGCGCAATGCCACGATCACAAGTTCGACCCGATCTCGCAGGAAGATTACTACAAGCTCCAGGCCGTGTTCGCCGCGGTCGATCGAACTCAGCGGACCTACGATCAGGAGCCAGCCACTCCTGCCCGAAGACGATCGCTGCGTCAGCAGATCCAGAGTCTCGAACAGGAGCAACAAGCGCTTGAGTCCCTGATCACAGGCCGGGGAGGCGCACCATTGGCGGAGGCCATTCGTCGGCTCAGCCAGGCCTCCAAAAAACCCGACGACCATCCCGCCTTTGGGTTTCACAGCGCCATCGAATCAACCCAGGACAATGCGAAGTGGGTGCAACTTGACCTTGGCCAGTCGGCCATGATCAAGCGTGTCGTGGTGCGGCCTTGCAGGGACGACTTCAACGGGATCGGAGAAGGCTTTGGCTTTCCCGTCCGCTACAGGATCGAAGCCAGCAATGACTCCGAGTTCAGGGACGGGGTTCAAACGATCGTGGATCGGACCTCGTCCGACCAACCCAACCCCAAACTAACCGCCCAGGTGTTTGAGGTGAGCAACATCTCGGCCCGTCACGTCAGGATATCAGCAACAAAGCTGGCGCCGCGTCAGAACGACTACATTTTCGCCATCGCGGAGCTGGAGGTGCTGAGCTCGGATGACCGGAACCTGGCCAAAGGCGCCCTCGTCACCAGCCTGGACTCCGTTGAAGCGCCGCCTCGATGGCAAAGAAGCAACATCTGTGATGGTCACTACCCTTGCCCCCGGAGTTCGACAGATCACATGCCATCAGTGCACAACTCGGCATTCTTCGAAGCGCCTTGGAGGAACTCCCTGCCCCGATGAAAGTTTACGCTGCCGGAGTGCACACGGGTTCGGGTGCTTTTTCAGGGACCGGTGCCAAAGGGGGGAAGCCACGACCGATACATGTTCTCAAGCGAGGCAATGTCCAAACCCCTGCGCATGAGGTGGGACCTGGATCCCTCGCGGCCGTCCCCTCGGGCGGTAACCATTGGAATCTTCCATCGGATCACGCGGAGGGTGATCGACGAGCGGCTCTGGCACGCTGGCTGTCCGATCCTCAGAACCCGCTGACCTGGAGAAGCATTGTGAACAGGGTCTGGCAACAGCATTTCGGAACCGGACTTGTCGATACGCCGGGTGATTTCGGACGTATGGGAAGCCTCCCCAGTCACCCCGAGCTTCTGGATTGGCTTGCGGCTGATTTCCGTGACCGCGGGCAATCCTTGAAGCGACTCCACAGACTCATCGTCACCAGCGCCACCTACCGGCAAACCTCCGACGAGAACGGCAGGGGCGCGGATCTGGACGGGGGGAATCGACTTCTCTGGCGCATGAACCGGCGCAAACTGGAGGCCGAGGCCATCCGGGACACTGTGTTGTCGGTGTCCAGCAAGCTCGATCTGACTCCCGGGGGACCAAGTTTTCAGGACTTCGTGATCGAGAAACCCGAGCATTCTCCCCACTACCAATACCACCTGCACGATCCCGAGGATCCGAAGGCGCATCGACGCTCCATCTACCGGTTCATTGTTCGATCACAGCCTCAACCCTGGATGACAGTCTTGGACTGTGCTGATCCATCCATGCAGGTGGCAAAGCGCAATGAAAGCATCTCGCCGCTCCAGGCGCTGGCGTTCATGAACAACTCACTCATGCTGTCGATGTCCGGTCACTTTGCACACCAGCTCCAAGCCTCAGGGCGGGATCTGCCGGCCCAAATACAACAGGCATTTCGAACAGCGCTCT
>VHDG01000662.1 GCA_016871475.1 Verrucomicrobiota bacterium | reverse complement strand
CGTTCGTCTGAGCCATCCTTCACTGCCTGTCTTGCTCGTCACCGCCTACGCAGATATCCGGGAGGCCGTCACCGCCATGAAGGACGGCGCAGTCAATTATCTAAGCAAGCCCATCGACCTCGATGAATTTCTGGCCTGCGTGTCACGCGCCATCGGCGCCACTCCCCCGACCTCGACCCCGATGGCTCGGGAGATCCCATCATCCGTTGTCGCGAGCAGCCCGCTCATGCAGGCGGTGTTGCGCGACGCAGCCTTGATCGCCTGCTCGGACACCCGTGTGCTGATCACCGGCGAGAGTGGCGTGGGAAAGGAGGTTCTGGCGGACCTTCTCCATCTCTGGAGCGCGCGCAGCGCTCGCCCCCTTGTGAAGGTCAATTGTGCCGCCATCCCCGAAAACCTGCTCGAGAGCGAGCTGTTCGGACACGAGCGTGGAGCGTTTACCGGGGCTTCCACCCAGAGGATCGGGCGCTTTGAAGCGGCGAACGGCGGCACGCTGTTCCTGGATGAAGTCGCTGAAATGACCCCCCAGTTGCAGGCCAAGCTCCTCCGCGTGACCCAGGATGGGAGGATCCAGCGCGTGGGATCCAATCAAGACCGGCTCACCGACGTTCGAATTCTCGCCGCCACCAACCGCAGCCTGGAGGAGGAGGTGCGGGAGGGCCGTTTCCGGGAAGATCTCTACTACCGGTTGAATGTGGTGGAGCTGAATCTCCCCCCTCTGCGAGAGCGGCCAGAAGACATTATTCCCCTGGCAACGCATTTTCTTGAACAGCTGACTCGCGGCAAAGCCCGTCTGTCACCTCCAACCCTGGCGGCACTCGAGCATTACGGCTGGCCCGGCAATGTCCGGGAACTCCGCAACGCCATGGAACGAGCAGCCCTGATGTGTGGAGGCGAACTGGTGCTGCCGGAACACCTGCCCTCAAAAATACGGGAAACAGCTGTCTCCTCCTCGCTCGCCGACAAATCTCGAGCCTCACGGTTGGAGGCCATCGAGCTCCAGGCCATCTACGATGCTTTGAAGCACAACGGATTCAATCGCACAGAAACAGCGAAGGCCCTGGGCATCAGTCGCCGGGGTCTGCTGTACAAATTGCATGTCCTCCGGCAACAGGGATTTCCGGTGGACGGTGAACCTTCCTGACCTTTCAGCCTCAACCCTCCGCATGCAAACGCCCTCTCCCAAAGTCTTCCTGCCTCTGCTTCTCTCTCTCTGGACCCTCACAAGCCACAGCGCGGATTCAAAACTTTCCTGGGTGCTGGAGGTCAGCGCAGGCAAACATGACCGCACGCCATCAGTGGCAGCCGTGAGCCTGCCAAAGGAGCTTCATCAGGCTGCCTGGGTGAGGACCCCAAAGGGGCGTAGAATCCCCTTGCAAGTCGATCCTCTCGGGCACGGATGGTTTGTGACTGAGGCCATCCCCGCAGAAACGTCGATCCGCTATGAGCTGGACCTTCGAAGAAAACCCTCGAAGAAGCGCGCGGCGTGTGAGGCGTTGCATGAGGGTGCAGACGTAATCCTGATGGCTGGAGGAAGATCAGTGGCCCGATACAACCAGCTCCCGACAGCTCTGCCTCGCGACGGGATCCGACCCATCTATCAGCGTGGGGCCTACTTGCATCCGCTTCTCACCCCCTCAGGCGTCGCCGTTACCGACGATTATCCCACCAATCACGTTCATCACCACGGCCTCTGGACAGCATGGACGAAGACAAGGTTCGAGGGACGAAACCCTGATTTCTGGAACATGGGCGAGGGCAAGGGGACTGTCATCCCTCTGCGGCTCGACGACACATGGGAAGGAGATGTCCATGCAGGGTTCGTGGCCAGACATCGGCATCTGGACCTGACGGCGAAGCCTCGGAAGATTGCGTTGGACGAAGTCTGGCAGGTGCGCATCTACACACCCTGGGTCCGCCAGCCCACCTTTCACGTGATGGATCTGGAAGTTCATCAAACCGCACACGGTCCGGAGCCGTTGACCCTTCTTGAGTATCACTATGGGGGTTTGGGATTCCGAGGCCGGGCGGAGTGGAACGACAAGAGCGCCGTTAACTTTCTTACAGCCGATGGCATCACGGACAGGGTGAAAGCTCATGCCACGCGAGCACGTTGGTTCGCGATGTGGGGGAAGGCAGATGGCAGGGAAGTCGGCATCGCCATCCTCTGCCATCCGCGTAGCTACCGGTTCCCTCAACCGATGCGCGTGCATCCCAGCGAGCCCTTCTTCTGTTACTCCCCGCCCCAGGCTGGAGAGTTTGCCATCGACGCCGCATCGCCCTACTTCGCGGCCTATCGATTCCTGATATTTGATGGCAAGCCCGACCCGGCACTCTTCGAAAAGCAGTGGATCGATTTCGCTGAGCCACCCACCGTGAGAATCCAACCGAAGTAAACCACCCGAGTACGGCCTCCAAACTGGAGGGATTTGAAGCGATCGTTCCTCCCTTCAAGGAGTGCTGCATCGGCGTCACCTCAGTGAGATCAACAAGGCCAAGCAGACCCAAGACCCGATGACCTGCAGCGCACGCCTCTTCTCGCTGGGATAGAGATCATTTCAAACTTTGGAGATAGGCCAGCAGATCCCCGAATTGCCTGCGCGTGAGGAGCTCCTCCAGCCCGGCGGGCATGGTGGAGAGCGGGTGACGTTCCAACGAAATGATCTCCTCGGGACGAGTGTGATGGACTATTCCCGCCGCGTCGCGCAATCGGACGCCGTCCGGCCCTTGGACGACGATGTTGCCGAACACCTCTTCGCCATCGCGTCGCTTCAGCGAATGGGGCTCGAAGCCCTGAGCAAAGGAACTGCTCGGATACAGGATGGATTCGAGCAGGTCTTGTCCGGAGCGGATCGCACCAATGCGCGTCAGGTCGGGGCCGGCAACGCCGCCCTGCTCGCCGATGCGATGGCAGCCAGCGCAAGTGGCCTTGGTGAACAACTCGCGCCCGCGCTCCGCGTC
>VHDG01000661.1 GCA_016871475.1 Verrucomicrobiota bacterium | reverse complement strand
TTCCGAGCTCGAGAGCCCAGGGTGGGGTAGAAAGTCTGGAGCGTCTTCACAGAAAGCTCCACCGATCGCTCCAGGTTTCCATTCAAGGCCTGGTTGAGACGATCCAGCTCCCGGGCCTGCATGATCTCGCGTTTGAGTGATTCCTCAAGCCCGGCATTTGCCTTCTGCAATTGCTGGTTGCGTTGACGAGTCTCGATATGCAGGCGTTCGTTTTCGCGAAGCAACTCGTGTCGCTGAATGCCGTTCCGCACGGTTGCCAGAAGCTCCTCCCTGACCCAAGGCTTGATGACGAACCTGAAGAGCTCCCCGGTGTTGATCGAGCTCAGGAGTGTCTCCACGTCCACAATGCCTGTGATCAGAATGCGGGTTGCGAAGGGCTGCAGCTCACGCGTCTTGGAGAAAAACTCAAGCCCCCGCATGCCCGGCATTTGATTGTCCGACAGAATCAGAGCGTACTCTGTCCCCTTGAGTCGCTCCAAGCCCTGCTGGGCATCGCCTGCAACCGTCGCTTCGTATCCCGCAGAGTTCAGCGTTTCATACAGAAGTTGAAGGATCACCGGCTCGTCATCAACGATCAGGACCTTGGGGCGAACGGGAGGTGGGGCAGGATTCGAGGTCGGCTTCATGTGACTTGGGCTTTCGTCTTCCGGCAGGCGACCGCGAGGATTATGGGATCAGGAGTACCATTGCCATGCACCGCGGTTCGAGGTTTGGTAGGCAGCTTGGACCTGCTTCAGGTTCTGAACCGACGCGCCCATGGCCCCGATCTCCCGGCGGACCTCGTTGATTCGTCCCGCAAGCAATTGCTGGTTGGAACGTTCATGTCCCGAAATCCGCTCCACGAGCTCACGAATCTGGCTTTGAGGGGCTCCGGGCGCAGCCTCCGGCGACGCGCTGTTGAGCTTTTCCATCAGCTGGCGCTTGGTGGCCTGCAGCTGTTCCAAGGCGTTCCAGGAATTGCGATGGATGGCTTCCGTCTCGGCATGAGTCAGCGACAGCCATTCAAGGAGCCCTGAAAGGACATCTTCCCCCTCTGGCGACGAGGTGTTGCTCATCCTTTTGCCTCCAGAGTTGTCACGATGGGACGCTGATCCGCTGGAGCGACTCCAGTGGGGTCGCCGGACTTGGCCAGCATCTCATCCCAGGCCTCCCTCAGCACGGAGATGCGGGACAGGACCTCTCGAATTCCAGCGGGGTCTTTTCGGGAGTTGGACTCCTGCAACAATCGATCGAAGTATTGATACAGGCCTCTGAGGGTTTGCGCGAACTGTCCTCCCTCCTGCACGTTCAGGCTCAAGTCGAGCTCGTTGATGATCGCCTGAGCGCGGAGGATGTTATTGGAAATCGTTTGATGAAACTCGAGCGGATCGTCCTTCTCGAAGCCCTGCAATGCGGCGTTCAGGAAACGCACGGATCCATCATAGAGCATCAGGACAAGCTGACCGGGGGGTGCGGTGCGGGTTGCCACCTGCGCATAGGACTGCAGCGGGTTTCGATAGGTCATGAGGCGTGGACAGCAGTGCCGGATTTACTGGCCTGCGATCTCATCTGCGAGCAGGCGTGAGAGGCGATCGATAAGCTCCTGGGGCGGATAATCCTTGGACTCCACCAGGGCTGTTGCCCGTTTGATCTCCTCCTGCCTGATTTCGGGGACGGCCTTCAACGCTTCATTCAGCGCCGCCGTTGAAGCGAACGAATCCCCAACCTCACCGGCCTCTGCCGGCTCATGTCTCGCAGCCACGGGAGCCCTTGCGCCGGCCAGTGGCGTCCGAATGTATTGAGTGTTGATCTGCATAGGTGCTGCACCTGCTTTCCCTGGAACTCTGGGTCCCAGTCGGGAAGCCTTCGGGGCTTCACATTTAGTCCATCGGAACTTTTTTCATGAACTGAAGGACTTTGGCGCGAGAATTTCTCCGTAGAGACTTTTTGAGGCCTTTAGCCCGCCGCGGAGGGGGATTATCGGGACGGAAGGGTTTCAAACAGGGCGTGAAGCGTGTATTGCCCAAACCGCCAAGGGGAGTGCAATGCAAACGAGCTGTCGGTCCACAGATGTCCCTCGTTCTGTTGATCTTGCACATGTCGTCGGGCGGCGGTCGCGACACGTTTCTCGCCGGCATTAAAGATCTCATCCGCCGCCCAAAACACCTCCTGACCGCGGCTGTCCACCATGCGGAACCTCCAGCCGATCTCCAGAGGTGCATACGCTTGGAACTGGGTGAGTTGGGCAAAAACAACAGCCTGGCAGGCATACTGTTCCTGTAGTTTGTCAAAGAGTTCGGGTGGCAGTTCCTCATCAGCTCGCCAGTGGCTGCGTCCGGTCCATCGTTTCAAATCCAACGGGGAGACGGTTACAACTTCAAACCTTCGGCTGCGCATCAGTTCCCGATCGATCAGCGGTTCCAGCGTCTGTTGAGCGGATCGGAACAGCTCTGATCCCGGGGGCACGACGAGCGGCATCACAACCACACGGCGCACATCAGGTGGAAGACCGGGACCGGAGCGAAAGACATTGGACGGGGTGAACCCAGGGCCAGCAGGTCGGTCGAAGCTTCTCTTCAACCACTGCACGAAGCTCCAGTCACCCGCCATCCCGGAGTTCATGCACCCCATGGAAACCCAGAAGGCGACCAGGACTCTCCATGTTTTCGGAATCAATCTCGCGGCTCTCATGCGGAACGAGATCCGAACCGCTGGTTGATGTATTGGAGCTGCTGATTGATGCGTGCCTGGGCCTGCTCCATCGTGACGAAACTGCTGATCATCGCAGTGCGCCTCGCCTGCACCTGTCGCTCGAGGTCTGCGATCTGGTTATCGATGCTGATGGACTGGGCACCCAGCACCGTCTGTTTGTCGTCAATGGTTCCATCATCGTCGGTTGTTTTGATGAGGTAATCGTTGAGCCTGGAGGCCATCCCCGTCGTGGTTTGCGACAGAAAATCCCTGACAGAGGCAAGGTTCGAGGCC
>VHDG01000660.1 GCA_016871475.1 Verrucomicrobiota bacterium | reverse complement strand
TGTCAAGGCGGCCGGAGTCCCGGCTGGAGAACGAAATCATGCAACGACGTGCACGATGGCAGCTTTCTCGTCTCGACGAACTTTTTGTGCCTCCAGTTACAAAGCCATGAAGAACGAGCTCATTGATTTCAGGGGTGTCGGTGGTTTGCTCCCCGCAAGCCTCAGCCGTCCGGGCAACGTCGACGCCTTCGCAGCCGAGCGGCAGTCCCGCCTTGGCGGGGATCGCGGCGTGCGGTCGATGTTGAAGGTTGCCACGCTGATCCTTCTGGTGGTGTGCAGCTTCTCGCCGTTTTCGATGACGGCGGTGGAGGGTCGGAAGCACACCCTAAAACTGGGAACGCTGGCGCCCACAGGGACGTCGTTCCACAAACAGCTCATGCTCTTGAAGGACCGATGGGGAAAGGCCTCGAGTGGGGCGGTCCAGTTGATGGTGTATCCGGACGGCCGTCAGGGGACGGAGGCGGAGATGGTGGCTGCGATGGGCCTTGGGAGTTTGCAGGCTGGACTGCTCACCGCTGCAGGGCTCTCGCAGATTGAGCCGTCCGTGGTGGCCCTTCAGAGCATGCCCGTGGCGTTTCGCTCATTGGAGGAAGTGGATCAGATCGCGGTTCGGATGGCGCCCATGCTGGAGCAACGCCTGTCCGCGAAGGGCTATGCAGTTCTGTTCTGGAGCGATTCCGGCTGGGTGCGGTTCTTTACGAAGCAGGCTGTGACCCTGCCCGACGACCTGCGCAAACTGAAACTGTTCAGCTGGGCTGGAGGCAAAGGGGAATTCGAAGCCTGGAGAGCAGCCGGCTTCAATCCCGTGGCTTTGGAGCCGAACGAAATCTTCTCCAGCCTCGGCACCGGAATCATTTCAGCGGCTCCCATGCCTCCGTTTTTCGCGCTGGCAACCCAGGTGGATACGGTCGCTCCCTTCATGTTGGAGATCAATTGGGCTCCTCTGGTTGGAGCCCTGGTGGTTCGCAAGGACGCCTGGGAAAAGATCTCCGAAGCCCAGAGGTCCGAACTGCTCAAGATCGCATCGGAGATCGGCGGCGAAATCAAAGCCCGTGGACGATCTGAGGCGGCGGAATCCGTCGCGGCCATGAAAAAGCGCAAACTGAAAGTCCAGCCGATGAATGCCGAAGCCCAGGCCGCATGGGACTCAGCAGCGGACAAGATTCGCGACAAGATACGAGGTCCGGTGGTGCCGGTGGACTTGTATGATGCAGTTCAGGGCCACTTGAAAGATATCCGATCTGGGAGTGGAGCAGGCAAGTGAGCGCCGAAATCCCCAAGGACACATTTGTACCTGCTGGCTGGAGAGGGTGGAGCTATCGGATGGAGAACGGGCTCACCGCAGGTGTCCTCGCCTTGATGGCCGTCCTGCCCCTCATCGAAATCCTGCTCCGAAAAGCCAACCAGCCGGGCATCACCAATGTGGGGGCGATCGTTCAGCATCTAACCCTTCTGGTCGGCGTGCTCGGCGGGGCTCTCGCGGCACGGGATCGACGGCTTCTCTCGCTTGCTCCTTCGACGGGTTGGATCAAAGGACAATGGAGGATGGCTGCCTCGGTGCTGAGCCAGGGATGGGCGGCGGGGATTTGTGTCTGGCTGTGCGCGGCTTCAGTCGCTTTTGTCATTTCCCAGAAAGAGCAGGGAACCGAGCTCGCTTACGGGATCCAGCGGTGGCATGTGCAGTGTGCGCTGCCGGTGGGTTTCGCGGTTGTGGCCGTTCGCCTGTTGATCGGAGCGTCCTCCGAGTGGAGAGGACGAATCGGCGCTTTCCTGGTGGCGGCCTTGATGCTCGGGCTCGGTAAATGGGCAGGGTTGAATCCAGAGCGATGGGACAGCCCGGCTCTCTGGTTGCTCGGGCTCTGTGCTGTGTTGGGAGCCCCGGTCTTCACAATCATTGGCGGAGCAGCGCTGATCCTATTTTGGGGCGCGGGAGAAGGCGGAGCGATTGTGGCCCTGAAACATTACTCGCTGGTGACCAACTCCATGCTTCCAAGCATCCCCTTGTTCACTCTTGCCGGTTATCTCATGGCTGAGGGAGGGGCATCGAAGCGTCTGATCCGCGTTTTCCAGGCCTGTTTCAGTGCCGTGCGGGGTGGGCCCGCCCTGGTCACAGTTCTGGCCTGTGCTTTCTTCACATCTTTCACTGGCGCTTCCGGCGTGACGATTCTCGCGCTCGGGGGGCTCTTGATGCCGGTGCTCCTGGCTGCCCGTTACTCTGAAAAGACTTCGTTGGGATTGCTAACCAGCTCGGGTTCGCTCGGGCTTCTCTTCCCTCCCTGCCTGCCATTGATCCTGTACGTCATCGTTGCAAACACGAGTGCCGGTGCCCAAATCACACTGAAGGAGATGTTTCTGGCGGGCCTCGGACCCGGACTGCTTCTGGTGGGGCTGACGGCCTGGTGGGGAATTCGTGCTGGACCCAGGCTTTCCGCAGACCGTCCCAGTTTTTCAGCTCGTGAAGCCGGGCAATCCATCTGGGCGGCGAAGTGGGAACTGACGGTGCCGGCGGTTGCCTTGGGCGCGCTCTTCAGCGGATGGGCCACACCCGTCGAAGCCGCTGCGGTGACAGCTGTCTATGCGTTTTTCACGCAATGTGTGGTGCATCGCGACCTGAGCTTTCGGACGGATTTGCCCAGAGTGGTGTCGGAGTGCGGCTTGCTGGTGGGAGGCGTGCTGTTGATCCTTGGGGTTGCCCTGGGATTCACCCACTGGCTTATCGATGCACAAATCCCTGATGTCATCCTCGCGTGGGTGACGGAGCGGATTCATTCGAAGTGGGTCTTCCTGCTTGCTGTGAATGTTCTGCTGCTCGCTGTCGGGTGCATGATGGATATCTTCTCCGCCATCGTGGTGGTGGCACCGATTCTTGCGCCGATAGCCAGTCAGTTCGGAGTGAGTCCCCTTCATTTCGGTGTGATTTTTCTGGCCAACATGGAGTTGGGCTTTCTGACGCCTCCGGTCGGGATGAA
>VHDG01000659.1 GCA_016871475.1 Verrucomicrobiota bacterium | reverse complement strand
ACATCAACAGCGCCTTTCCCCACTGACCCATGCGATTCAAACAAGAAGTCTGCCGGGCTTTGCCCTTCGCCCTTCCCAGGACGGGGATCAGCAGCGAGGCAAGGATCGCAATAATCGCGATGACCACCAGCAGTTCAATCAAGGTAAAACCGCTTCCGGGTTTGTCAGGATTACGAGTCAGTCTTGCCATGGATGGAGTTGTGATGCCTGCCTTTCAGGGCACAAGAACCACTCGATAGATGCGTTGACTTCCACCAGGCAGAGGCAGTTCTGCAGTTGTCTGTGCCGCAGATGCCACAACGCCAGCCTCCTCGCTCCACTCGGATGCGGAAACACTGGGTGAGCTTTGAATGCGATACGAGAGGCCGCTCACGGAAACCCAGACAAAACGAAGATTCCCACCACTCTTCGTCACACTAAGCAATCGGGGTCGATTCGAAGCCCGGATCACTCCCGGAGAACCAACGTCTGTGTTCTCATGAGACTTCCAAGCCCCGGCCACCCCTTCTTGACTCAGCATGCCAAAGGACTCGCCTGCCACGTCATAGGCGAAACTCACCCCGTTCGTCGCAGTCGAAAATACCTCGCTCGCGATCGTATCAAAATTATTGATCGCACCGCTGTTCCAGAGGTTGATGGCGTCCCCGAGTGAACTGAGGCTTAAACCTCCACCACGGTAGGTGATGATCTTGGTTCCGTTCAGAAAGTTCCCTTCACCCCACCATCTACGAAACTCCACATCTGTCATGTTCTCGACGAAAACCACAGACTCGCCCGGACCGACAGCGATGTCGTTGGTGATGGTGATTGCCGCAGCCAGGAGTGCTGACCCATCGTCAAAACGATACCCCTTGAGCGACACTGCCTGCTCGCCAAGATTGGTCAGCTCCCACCAATCGTTGTGTCCTCTCACCGGACCATTGGTGTCCGGGGCAGGATGAATCTCCGTCACAACCAATCTAGGTCTAGGGGTGACTGAAAGCCGTGCCTGAGCGGTGACTTCCCCGAGGTTGTTGCGTGCGACGACGGAGTACACTCCAGCGTCTGAAGCGGAGGCAGATCCGATGGTGTACGTGCTTTCGACCGCACCTGGCATGTTCTGTCCGTTGAAACGCCATTGATAAGTGGGCTGAGGCACGCCAGAAGCCATCACCCTGAAGGTTACAGCCTGCCCCAAAAACAAATCCGCATCGTTGGGCGGCAGGGTGATCACAGGAGGTTCAGGTGCCGCGTTGAGGAACAGGCGTACCTGAGACGACATGACAGCCCCCTGGCCGTTGTCGAGACGGACGGAATACAGCCCCAGAACAGAGGGAGAAGCATTACTCACACGCAACGAGCTGAAGCGCTCACCTTCGAGAGCTGTTGCACCAAAAAACCACTGATAGGACGGCCGCGGCAATCCGCGCGCAACTACCTGGAAAACAGCGGTGTCCCCGGGGTTCACGCTGATGTGCGTCGGTTGGTTCAAGATGAGCAAGGGCACTGGCCCCGTCGTCGCGAAAGGGGACCCGATGTCGTCACTCGTGGCTGCCTTGAAGACTCCGCGAGATCCATTGGTGCTGATCAGGCCGAACACTCCCGTCAACGGATCATAGCCAAATGTCGCACCCCGAACCGCGGTTCCGAAGTCCACCGTATCGATCACGTCCTGGTCATCGATTGCAGTGGGTCCCCATAACCGGATTCCGTCACCGGTCGAACTCAAGCCATTCCCCAGGTAAACCACCGCCTGGCCAGAGGCCGGGATGCCCGCGCCCCACCAGTCCTTGAACTGTTGTGGCGTTCCGCTTGCGGGAGCATTGCTCTGGAAGAAGATGATCGACTCGTTGGGGCCGATACTCAGCCCTTGGAAGGGAGTTGGATCCGCTGACAGCAGTCCACCCTGATTGTCATTGAACCGATACCCCGTCAGGTCCACGCGGTTGGAGCCGAAGTTGGTCAACTCCCACCAGTCGGAGTTTGCAGCGACCGTGGTTCCGCCTGATGTGGTGGTCGCTGAAGACATCACCTCGGTGATGGCAAGCTGGGCGACGGCAATATGGGACACAAAAAGGCATGCTCCCAAAGTGGTGAGCCCCGCGAGCCTACAGAATAATTGGCTTTGGATCTTCATGAGTCTGATTCGAGTTTTGAACTGGCTTCAGGGTGGACAGGTGGTTTTGCCGAACGGCGAAGGCGATGTGACAACCAGGCGAAGAATTTTCAGAAGGTGGCCGAATTGAGGCAACCCATGATCTGGAATGAAGGCTTTCCAACCACGAACCTTCCCGATAAGACTCGGCCATGACCGCATCGCGGAAAAAACAAGAACGCATCTTCCGAGGCATCCCGGTATCCCCCGGGGTTTGCCGGGGGAAGGTTCTCGTGCTCCTCGATCCCAAGGATGATAAGGTCCCCCACTACTCCGTTTCAGAGGAGGATTTTGAGAACGAACTCAAGCGACTGGACCGGGGGCTGGCTGAAACCCGGAAGGAAATTCTCGAGGTCCAGCGTCAGGTGGCTCAAACCCTCGGAGTGAAGGATGCCAGCATCTTTGACGCCCACCTGCTCGTGCTTGAGGATCCAACCTTGATCGAAGAGGTCACCCGAAGAATCCAGCAGGAGGGCATCAACGCCGAGTCCGCCTTTCATCAGTTTGCTGAAAAGTACGCCAACACCCTCAGCGCCAGCGATGATGAGTACCTCCGGGAACGGGCCGGGGACATGCGCGATGTTTCGTCCCGAATTCTGAGCAATCTTTTGGGGAAGAAGATCTGCAATGCCCTGAGCCAGCTGCCTGAGCCTTGCATTGTGATCAGCCGGGACATCACTCCGTCGCAAACCGCGACGATTGATCGCAAGCACGTCTTGGGGTTTGGCACGGATGCCGGCAGCCGCACGAGCCACACCGCCATCATGGCGCGCTCGCTGGGTATGCCGGCCGTGGTGGGATTGAACAACATCAGCCATGAGCTTCGCACCTCACAGGAGGTG